>JAPUIR010000261.1 GCA_027296805.1 Chloroflexota bacterium
ATCCGCCGCCGTCGTCGTCCGTCGCCGCGGAGACCGCGAAGAACGTGATCAGGAAAACCGCCGCCGCCGTCGCACCGGTGCCCGCGAACCACAGGTACTGGCGCGGATTCTTCCGGATACGGCTGATCAAGGTCGAAAATTGAGTCACGATACCCAGCGCCCCCGTCGCCTATCGCGTCGTCCATGCGGACAGAGCCGCGATCCGAACCGCCTGCGGAGCCCGTCACCCGCGACACCATACTGGCGGCCATCGGTGCCGACCAGGCCACGCGGCCCTTGGATCGACGCCTCTGATCGCAACATACCTGGAGTTAACGCGGTGCCCGGTCATCTGGTTGCATCGTCATGCCAAGCGCGTGTAACGCCAGGCCGCACCGGCCCCAACCAGGCCCGGCATCAGTCCGGGAGCGCACGGCGCCCCCTTGTTTAGCGCGAATACGGGTAGTGCGAACAGTGCCTGAACAAGCTAACGCGAACGGATCACCGCGCCCGCCCGCTCCTCGATGGCCAGCAGGTTTTTCTCCAGAGCCACCAGGTCGCGGGTTGAGCGACCCTTGAGCACCGCCCGGATGAACGCTTGCTCTTCCGTACGCAGCCGTTCCGCGGCCCGACGCCCCGCGGCGCTCAGAGTCAGATAGTGCGATCGACGGTCCGCGGAGTTCGGGGCCCGCCGGATCATGCCCTCTTGTTCCAGCGCGCGCAGCAGTGGCGAGATCGCGTTGGGGCTGCGCCCCGTCACCTCCGACACGTCCGACGGTGTCATCGCCTCCTTGTTCTGCGACAACGCCGCCAGAATGGCGTAGCGCGCCCCGTTCGTCCCCGCACCGCCGAGCCACCGCTCGTGCGCGCGGTCCAGCGCGGCGAACGTGCGGTACAGCCGGTCGTAGACCGCCTGCGATTGGTTGTTGGGCATCCTGCTCTTTTCTCCTCGTCGTGGACCCGAGAGGCTCCTTCAAGCCCCTTTGCGCGTCCCGCTGCCCCCGCTGTTTGCTGTCCAAGCGTCCAACCCGTCCGGACGAATCCCCCGGCAGCGCGACGAACGCCGCAACCCCAGGCCAGTCCAGGCCCAGTTCGCGTGATCGCCGTCGCACCCCCACTCCCGATCTGTCATCATCGCCAGACGCAGGTCCCTCGCTCCCGAATCACCGTGCGAAGCGCGGCTCGGGAGAGAAAACCCGGCTACCCATTGATAATACGTACCCGAACATGCTTCGGTCGTCACGGAAATTGGGTGTCTGGCATCACTAGTTTCTGTGAGGGGGTTGATGCAGGAATCCATGAATCAACAGTGCTTCTCCCGGGCTTGAAGAGGTTGTGCCAATGGTTCCCCGCGGCGATCATGCCCCCTCCGACTCCCCGATCGACGTGATTCGCGTCCTCGTCATCGACGAGAACGCCACGCTGCGCAAATCGTTGCGCTCACTGTTCGGGCTTGAGCCGGATCTGGAGCTGGCTGGCGAGGCGGCCGACGGCCCGGCGGGCGTCGAACAGGCCTACGCGCTGCGTCCCCATCTGGTCCTGCTCGATGTCGACCTGCCCATCACCAGCGGTCTCGTCGCCGCCGCCCAAATCAAAGAGCGCCTGCCCGACACCAAAATCGTCTTCTTCGCCGCCGATCCCAGCGCCGAATCGCAGGCTCTCGCCACCGCCGGCGACGCCTTTATCGCCAAATCGGCGCCCATCGCGACCGTGGTCGACACCCTGCGTCGGCTCGCATCCGGGCGTCCGCCCTTGCTCAAACCGAGCCAGATGCGCGACCTACTCAACGGAGGAGCCGCGTCCGAGGACGTGTCCGCTTCCAGCGAACCTGAACACGCGGATAAAAGCATCACGTCGGATCTGCCGGCCGAGACACAAGACGTGGACGCCTCTCTCACCGATGAAAAGTCGCCCGTCCAACCTACCGAAGTCCAACCAACCGAGACCGCCGACGCGGACGCCTCCCTCACCGATGAAAAGTTGCCCGCCCAACCTACCGAAGTCCAACCGACTGAAGTCCAACCAACCGAAACCGTGCTGGCCCCAGCCCAGCGAACCGAAGCCCAGCCAACCGAAGCTGACGTCGCGCTTGCCCCGTCCTCCGCTGCAGACGCACTCGAGCCGGATCCGAGCGAACCGCTCGAACTCCCGCGCAAGCACGTCGCTACCCCGGCGGCCAACGGGGTAGAGGAGGCGCATCTCGTCGCAGCGCCCTTCACCTCGCTCAGCACACTTTGCGCCTTTATCGAGCAGCTCGCGGCGATCGACCAGATCACCTCTCTCCGGCCCGGGCGGATCGAGGACGGACGCCTGGAGGCCATCCTCCACTACCGCACCGACAAGCCACTCGAAGACAGCCTGCAAGCCTTGCAGGGCTTCGCCCCCACCGTGCACCGCGAGGGCGAGCGCACGATTCATGTCACGCTCGGGACGAGCGAGACATGACCAGCCCAACCACCCTCCACCGCCCCGACCTCGAGCCCCTGGATTCCAACCCAGCCACGACGATGGCCCTCGTCGCGCTCTTCGCCGCGACCGCCATCGCGCTCCTGGTCGTCGGCGGCGACCCCGCTTTGCGCATTCTCGGCCTCGCGCTCCTGACCGCACTCACCGCCGCCGCCCTGTTCACCTCCGACCGTCTCCTAGCCGACGCCGCCGCGGCGGCCGGCACGCTCGTCTACGCCATCGTCGCCTTCGTCTGGGGCGCGACGGGCGACCGCGCCTTCGTCGAGGATGGCTTTCTGCCGGCGCTCGTCATCGCGCTGGCGCTGGGGGCCGTTTGGGCCATCGTGGTCCGCCGCGTCGCCCTGCCGCTCCCCTCCCTCCCCGACAGTTCACCCGAGTCACAGCCGAGCGACCTCCTCCAGGAGATGCTCTCTACCCGAATCGCGCACGATTCACCCTTCGCGATCGCATTCGCCGCGATCGACGAGCACGACAGCCAGCCCGCCGCTGGCCAGGGCGATTCGATCATCGCCACCGTGCGCGACCAACTCCCAGCCGCCGCCCTGGCGGCCCACCCCGACGTCGCATTCGCTCTGGTCCTGCCCGTCGCTCTGGAAGAGGCCGTACCCGCCCTGCAACTGCTCAGCGAGACCGTCGCGCGCGAGCACTTGGTCCAGCTTCGCTTCGGCATCGCCGCCTTCCCTGACGATGGCCGCACCGCGGAGCGGCTGATCGCGGAGGCGGGCGAAGCGCTCGATCTCGCGCGCCTCTGGGGCCTGGCGGCGGCTAGCCGCCTCGTCCTGGGGCCGGGCTCGTAGCCGTAGGGCCAGTCTCGACCTGGGAAGGCCAGTCTCGACCTGGGAAGGAACAATCCGACGCCTAGCGCCGCGGGTCGACCAGGACCTTGACCTCGTCGTTTGGCCCCAGCAACAGTTCGAACGTCTCTGGCGTCTCCGACCCCGGCACCACGCTGGAGATCATCGCCTCAGTCTCGATCAGGCCACGCTGCAGCAGATCGATCGTCTGGCGGTAGTCCTCCCGCGTGTAGGCGAACGCCCCGCGCACTCGCACCCGCTTCATCACCCAGCTCGACGGCTGGATCGGCGCCGCCTCCATCGCCACGCCCACCATCATCACGTGGCCCTCCACCTTCACCAGCTCCACCGCCTGCTGCAGCGTGGCGGGTACGCCGGCCGCGTCGAACACCGTGTCGGGCGGGCCGCCCAGCGCATCGCTGACCGCCTCCCCGATCGCCTCGATCTCCCCCAGCTCGCTGGGGTCCAGCACCACGTCGGCTCCCAACTCGCCGGCCAGCGTGCGTCGCGCCGCCGACGGCTCCAGCGCCACGATCCGCGCTGCCCCGCCCAGGCGCGCGGCCTGCAGCACGAACAGCCCAATCGGCCCAGCGCCGATCACCGCCACGCGATCGCCCATCCCCATCCCGGAGTTGCGCACCGCGTGGTAGCCCACCGCGGCCGGTTCCACGCTCGCCGCCGTCCGGTCGTCCAGCGCGTCGGGCACCCGGATCAGTTGCGGCGCCCGCATCCGTGCCAGCGGGGCATAGCCCATCGCACCCAGCATCTCCATCCCCTGTGTTTCGCCCGCCAGCTCCCGCTCGATGCGGTAGTGGTGCATGCAAAGATGCGTCTCACCCCGCACGCAGAACCAGCAGTCGAGGCACGGATCGGCCGGCGCCGAGACCACCCGCTCCCCAACTGACCAGCCCTCCACACCCTCGCCCAGCTCCACGATCGTGCCGCTGAACTCGTGTCCCAGCACGATCCCGTCTGGCGCTTCCGCGTGCGCATACACCTCGAGATCGGATCCGCAGATCCCGCACAGCCCCACCTCCACGATCACCTCGTCCGGGCCCGCCGAAGGCGCCGGGAACTCCTCGTAGCTC
>JAPUIR010000262.1 GCA_027296805.1 Chloroflexota bacterium
CGACACGTCCGTATGCCTGCTCGGCCCTTCCTCATGCACGGCACACCCTGGCGCATGACCCGCCCCGCGCCGCTGCTGGGCGACACCGATCCTGGCGACGTGGGCTGGGACCCTCGACCGGCGCCCGTCGCGCCGCTCCCCGACGACGATGCGCTGCCTCTCGCGGGCCTGCGCGTCCTGGAGACCGGCACGGCCTGGGCGGGCCCATGTGCGACCAAAATCCTCGCCGACCTCGGTGCGGATGTAATCAAGATCGAGTCCCCCACCCACCCCGACAACGCCCGCGTTCCGCCCTTCACTGACCAGGAGATGGGCGACCGCTTTTTCGACCGCAACGCCGCCTATCTCATCGCCAACACCAGCAAGCACCACATCGCACTGGAGCTCTCCACCCCGCGCGGACAGGAGCTATTCAAGCAACTCTGCGCGGGCACCGACGTCGTCTTGGAGAACTACACCCCGCACGTCATGCGCCAGTTCGGGCTCGCTTACGACGACCTGCGTCAGGTCAACCCTGCGCTGATCATGCTCTCCACCTGCGGCTACGGGCACAGCGGTCCCTGGACCGACTACGCCGCCTACGGCTGGAGCTTGGAGCCCGGCGGTGGCCTCGCCGACGTCACCGGCTATCCCGACGGACCTCCGGTCGCCAGCGCCGTGCCCTACCCCGATATGGCCAGCGCGCTTCATGGCGCCTTCGCCATTCTCCTCGCCCTGGAGCACCGGCGTCGGACGGGCGAAGGCCAATGGATCGACATGGCCCAGTATGAAATCGCGGCCCTAACGGGCGTCGCACCCCTCCTGCAGTACATGACGAGCGGCGAGCGCTGGGGCAGGCAGGGCAACCGCCACCGCTGGTACGCACCCCACAACATCTATCCCAGCGCCCCTGACGGCACGGATCTGGGCGCGGACGACAACTGGGTTGCCATCGCGGTTGAGCAAGAGAACGAATGGCCCCGCTTGGTCGCCGCGCTCGACGGCGCGCTTTCTGACCGCCCCGAATGGGCCACGCTCGACGATCGCAAGGCGCATGAAGACGAGATCGACGCCGCCATCGCCCTGTGGACGCGCGAGCGCAGCAACGTCGATGCTGCCGCAAGCCTTCAGCGCTCCGGCGTCCGCGCCGCCCCCGTCAACCGCTACGACCAGGCCATCCGCAACCCCCAACTCTGGCATCGCGGCTATCTGGTACGGGCTGAGCACCGCGAGAGCGGTGTGCGCATCGTTCCCGGCGTCTGGCAACGATTTCGACGGACGCCCGGCCGCGTTCGATGGGCCTCTCCCAACTTCGCCGAACACAACCGCCGCGTCTTCCGTGACCTCCTGGGGCTATCCGAAGCGGAAATCGACGAGCTGTATGCCCAGGGCATCACCGCCGACACCCCGCACGGCCTCGTCCGTCCCCCACAGGCCGCCATTCCGATCGCCGATGCGATGGACCTGGGCTACGCCCGTGGTCTCGATCCCGAGTATCGGACGTGGAACTTGGCCGGCCCCGCCGTTCCCCTTGTCGACCCGCCCCCGCTAACCTGGGACCGCTCGGACCTTTCCTGAAAAAAGCAAGACAGCTGGAAGAGTACCGGGCATGTTGAAAGGACCCGCAGCATGACCACAGAGACTGGCTGGGCCCGCCCCGAACTCCTCACTGACACCGAATGGCTCTCCGATCACCTCGACGACCCCAACGTTCGCCTCGTCGATTGCGACCCTCTGCCCGCCTACCAGCGCTTTCATATCCCCAACGCGGTCTGGAGCGTCTCCCACTACTGGAAGGGCGACGGCGCCGAAGACGGCGGACTCTACGCTATGGACGACCCCGAACGCTTCGCCGAACTCATCGGCGGCATGGGCATCGACGACGACACCCAGGTCGTTGCCTACGATGGCTCCGGCGGCGTCTACGCCGCTCGCTTCTGGTGGACGCTCGACCGCTTCGGGCTCAGCAGCCGGCTCTTGGATGGCGGGCTCGACCAGTGGTACGCCGACGGCCGCCCCCTCTCGCGTGACAACGTCCGCCCGGAGCCGCGCACGTTCGTCGCGCAGCCGCCCCAAGCCGAGACCTGCTGCCTGATCGACGAGGTCGTCGCGCGCCAAGGCGACGACTCACACGTCTTCTGGGACGTCCGCTCCAGCGGTGAGTGGGCCGGCCACAACACCCGTGGCACCGCGCGCGGCGGGCGTATCCCCGGCGCGGTCCATCTCGAATGGCTCGAAAACCTGAACCAGCCCGTGCGCACCCTCAAGTCCCCCGACGAACTCCGCGCCACCCTGGCCGGGCTCGGCATCACCCCGGAGAAGACCGTCACCACGTATTGACAGGCCGGTATCCGTGCGGCGCACGGCATGTTCCTTCTCCGTCTCCTCGGCTACGACAACGTCCGCGTCTACGACGCCTCCTGGGGCGAATACGGCGACGCCCTGGAGACCCCGATCGAGACCGAGTAACCCCTGACACCCGCGACAAGGACCCGCATGGACCTCTCCGTAGGGCAGACGGCGCAGCGCTCCCTCGAAGTCACCCCCCCGTTCAGCAGTACGCCGAGATCAGCGGCGACTACAACAAGCTCCACTTCGACGCGGACTGGACGGCACAGACGCAGTTCGGGCGCTTGCTTGCTCAGGGCGGCATCGCGACGGGGATTCTGCACGCCCTCGTCGCCATGGACATGCCCGGTCCCGGCACCGTCTTCATGGAGCAGCACTGGAAGTTCCCCGCACCCGTCTTCATCGGCGACACCATCACCGCCACGGCGACCGTGAAGTGGGTCCACGATTCGAAGCCCATCGCCACGTTGGACTTCGTCGTCGTCAACCAGGACGCGGTTGAAGTCCTCAATGGAGAAGCGACGATCTTCCGAGCACAGCCGCAGACACAGCCGCAGGCCCAGCCCGAACAACAATCCGAAGCATCGCAACGTCGGGAGCAATAGTGCCCAGCAACGATCGCCCGCCGGTCAAGGCCGCCCTCTTCGACTTCGGCGGCACCCTGTTCAGCTACGCCTCCACCGTCCCCGCCCGACGGCGGCGCGCTGGCGAGCTGGCGAAGCTCATCGGCCACGCCGATGTCGATCAGGTCTTCGACGCGCTAAACAACAACATCACCGCGTCGTTCCGTCGCGCCCTGAGCCAGTCCTTCTATATGCACGCCGACGTTTTCGCGGCCGGTGTCGAAGGCGCGGCCTCCGACCTCGGCTACCCGCTCTCCCCGGCCGATGCCCGCGCCTTCGCGGAGCGGACCGCACTCCACACCCTCCAGGACATCGAGCCTCGCCCGGGCATGCGCGACACACTGGAGAAGCTTCGCGCGAGCGGCATCCACCTCGGCGGCGTCTCCAACGCCGACGTCGTCCAATTCGATCTGATGGTCAAGAAGCTCGGCGTCGCCGACGTCTTCCACTCGCTCCTCTGCAGCGAAGAGGCGCGCTCCTGCAAACCCGACTCGGCCATCTTCTTTCAGGCGCTCGACCGTGCCGGC
>JAPUIR010000263.1 GCA_027296805.1 Chloroflexota bacterium
TCGTCGACCCAGCGGCGCACATTGCGCACGATCTCGACGCCGACTTCGCCGTCGCCGCTGATGATTTCGCGCAGGTCGCTGATGGCGGCCATAGGTGCTCCGTTCGGGGCTAGGACTGGGTCGGGGCGCCGCGCGCCTCGATCTGGTCCACCCATTCCAATAGGGCGCGGGCTTGGTCGGCGACGGGCTTATCGATCATCTCGCCGTCCATGGAGACGGCGCCCAGGTTGCGCGCGACCCCATCCTCGTACAGCTCGATCACGCGCCGTGCCCAGTCCTTGTCTTCGTCGGTGGGCGCGAAGACCTCGTTGGCACGGTCGACCTGAGTGGGGTGGATGCAGAACTTGCCGCGGAAGCCGATGGTGCGCACGAACTGCAACTCATCCTCGAACGCTTCCGTGTCTTTGAAGTCCACCCGCGGGGTGTCGATGGGAACGATGCCGGCGGCGTGACAGGCGTTGACCGTGACGCTGCGTGCCTGCAGCAGCTCCGCGCCGTCGCGAGTGCGCCGCGCGCCGATGCTCACCGCGTAGTCTTCCCCACCGATCGCGGCGCCGATGGTGCGCTGGGACGCCGTGCAGATCTCGAAGGCGTTGACGACGGCGGTGGCGTTCTCAATCCAGGGGATGAGCTTGATCTGGCCGTCTTCCAGCCCGCGCGTCTTCTCCAAGAAGGTCAGATAGTGATCGACGCGGTGCATATCGGCGGCGTCGTTGACCTTGGAGATGTTGATGCCGTGCAGCCAAGGGCCAACCACGGCGTCCAGCTCCAGCTCCGTCAGTCCGGTGTCGTAGCCGTTGACCCGCACGAACAACATGCGCCCCAGGGCGGGGAAGTCGGGCAGGACCTCGGCCAGCTTGGCGCGGGCCGCGGGCTTGTCGTCCCAGGCGACGGAGTCCTCCAGATCGAAGCAGAGGATGTCGGCGGGGATCTCGCGCGCCTTGTCGATGAACTTCTCGCGGATGCCGGGGACCGACATCATGCTGCGAATGACGTGGCTGGCCACCGGTTGCCTCCCCGCCACGAAGCCGATCGCGGCCGCCGCAGCATACCGAACGGTCCCCGCAGGGGGGAGCGGGGCGGGAGACACGATGCCCTACGAGGCGTCGCTCTCGGGGGTCTCGGGGGTCTCGGCGGGCGGGGCAGGGAAGATTTCGTTGAAACGCGGGGCGGCGTTCTCGTAGCGGGTCAGCATGCCGCGCAGCCCAGCTTGGCGGGCGAGGCGGGCCGCATCGACCTCGGACTCGGTGTCCACATCGAGGGCGGCGCCATTGATCGCTGGGAGGTCGTTGGCCTGAGCGGCGAACACGACGGTGTACCAGGCGTACTCCAAGGGCTCGCTCTGGGGTTGTGCGTCGACTCCGACCTCCGCGGCGAGTGCGCCCTCGTCCACGCCCAGCCAGGTCAAGCGGTGCGAGCCCCCAGCCAGCTGGCTGGCCAGCACAAGGCCGCGCGCCGAATCGATCCAGACGCCGAGCGCCGTCAGCCCCTCCGTGATCCCCGCGCGCCGCTCGACCTCTTCAAGCAGCGAATCGACGTAGGTCAACTGATCCGTGCTGACGACGCCCGGAACCGAGACGCCGTAGACCCCTTCGATCAGCGTGGCGAGAAGGTCGTCGCGGACGCGCTGCGTCTGCACCTCGTGGACGTGGAGGTAGACACGATGTCCCGCCTCCAGCAGCCGCTGCACCTGTTCGCGGGCCTCGGCGAGTTCGGTCTCGGCGATGTCGCTCAGATTGAGCAGGGTCGCGTCGGGCACGAAGCCGGGCAGCGGCTGGCGCGGGCCGACGAGCAACAACGATCGCACGGAATCCATCGCCCGCCTCCGGTCAGCCGATCATGGCCTGCAGCGCCAGGGGCGAGTCGTACGGACCGACCACCGAGATGGCGACGTTGTCCCGGCGAATGAAACGCCTTGCCACACGGCGCACGTCGTCGGCGGTCACGCCGCGGAACAACTCCACGATCTCCTCCGGCGAGCGGATCTTGTCCTCGGCGAGGAGCGACTCGCCGGTGCGGTGTGCCCAGGAGGACGCCGTTTCCAAGCTGAGTCGGAAGGAGCCGATCGCGTGCTCGCGTGCCTTCGCCAGCTCCTCGTCCCCGACCGCTTCGTCCACCAAGCGGTCGAGTTCGGCCAGCACGACCTCCACGGTCTCTTCGACGTTCTCGCGGGTGACGCCCGCGCCGACACTGAGGTGGCCCGTATCGGAGAAGCGGGCCGTGCCCGATCCGACGCTGTAGGCGAGGCCGCGGCGCTCGCGCACCTCCAAGAAGAGGCGGCTGCTCATGCCCCGGCCCAAGACTTCGTTGAGCAGGGAGAGCGCGTAGCGGTCGGAATCGGTGCGCTTGAAGGTGCGCAGCGCGATGCCGACGTTGCACAATTCAATGTCGCGCTGCTCGACCAGGACCCGATCGGCCGCCATCTCCGGCTGCGCAGGATCGAGGTCGCCGGTGGCGCGCGCCTCCTGGCCGGACCATTCCACCTCGGCGAGGGCGAAGACGTGCTCCGGATCCACGTTGCCGGCGACCGCCAGCACCATGCGCTCGGGCCGGTACCAGCGATCGATGTGTTGGATCAGGTCATCGCGCTGGATGGCGGCGACGCTGTCCAGGTCGCCGGCGACGTCCCAGCCGATGGGCTGGTCGCCGTAGGCGGCGTCGGAGAGGAGTTGAAAGGCACGCTGGCCGGGTTCGTCGTGGGAGCGGCGAATCTCCTGCTGGATCACCGAGCGCTCACGTTCGATCTCGTCGGGGGTGAGCAGCGAGCGCTGGACGCTGTCGGAGAGAATGTCGAAGGCAAGATCGAGGCGGTCGTAGGGCACCCGGTTCCAGAAGCAGGTCAGCTCCTTGGTGGTGAAGGCGTTAAGCGTGCCCCCCGCGCCCTCGATCTCGGCGCTGATGTCGGCCGCCAAGGGTCGTTTCTCCGTGCCCTTGAAAAGCATGTGCTCCAGGTAGTGCGACAGCCCCAGGGTCGCTCTGGCCTCCGAGCGGCTGCCGACGCCCACATACATGGCGAGGGAAGCCGCTTGGGAATGCGGCATCGGCGTGACGACGACGCGCAGGCCGTTTTCCAGAGTGCGCGCTGTCCAGGTGATCG
>JAPUIR010000264.1 GCA_027296805.1 Chloroflexota bacterium
GAGCCGGTCACCGGGTCCTCGAACAGCCCGGTCTCCGACGCACCCCAATGGCGACTGTGCGCGACGCTGTCCTCCTCCAGCGTCTCTAGGGTGAAGGCGTGCAGGCTGAAGAACCCCGCCTTCTCGCGCAGCTCAATCACGCGGCCCGCGTCGGGCCGGGCGTTGTCGAGCGCGGTCAGCGACCACAGCGGCACCATGAGCTGCGGTGTCCCCGTGCTGACCACCTGGGCCGGGAAGTCGGGACGGACACTGTTCTCCGGCACCCGCAGCGCGATCGCCAGCTCCGTGCGGTTGACGCGCCGCCCGAACGTTGGTTTCATTTGCGTCATCACGATCAGCGGCGGCGATGACGTGCGCCGCAGCTCCACGCGCACCACGCCCACGGGCAGCTCGATCGTCACTTCGTCCGTGCCGGCGTCGATCCTGCCGAGTTCCGCCAGAGCGTGCACGGTCGCGATGGTGGGATGGCCAGCCAGCGGCACCTCCTCGGCCGGGGTGAAGTAGCGACAGCGAAAGTCGGCCACCTCCGAAGGCAACACGAACGCCGTCTCCGACAGGTTCATCTCGCGCGCGATGGCCAGCATCGCCTCCTCGGACAGGCCGCTGGCATCGGGCAGGACGGCGCAGGCGTTGCCCGTCAGCGGCGTCGTTGTGAACGCGTCGACCTGGATCACGTCGTACTGTTGGCCGGTCACGCGCGTGCCTTTCTGGAGTCCAGCGTGCGCCGCTCGGTGATGACCCAGTCCAGCGCCACGTCCCGCTCCGACACGGGTACCCGTTCCACGACCTGCGCCTCGAAGGCCAGCCCGATCGTCGTCGACGTTAGATCGACCAGGAAGCGGTCATAGTAACCCCGACCCCGTCCGAGCCGCCCGCCGGCCTCGTCGAAGGCTAGTCCCGGTACCAAGACGACATCTGGCCGCGGCGCGTCCACCAGCTCGCAGTGGGCGGGATCGGGCTCCCACAGTCCCGTGGCGCTCACGATCAGTTCGTCCAGCGTCGTGAGCGCGAAGTGCTCCAAGGCGTCGTCGCCGGCCACGCGCGGACAGATCACCCGAGTGCCTCTCTCCAGGCAGTGATCGATGACCGCACGGGTCTCGACCTCGCCCTCCAGCGCCCCCACGAACGTGTGGATGCTCGACGCGCGCTGAAAGATGGGGTGGTCGGACAGCCGCGCAGCGATCGCCGCCGCCCACGTCCGTTGGTCCTGGGGGGTGATCGACCGGCGCAATGCGCGCATCTTGCGTCGCAGCTCGGCCTTGTCGCTTCGCGGCTCGCTCATGTCGGTACCAGTGGGTTAGTAGACGTCTAGCAAGTCGAACCGCGGGCCGTCCTTGCAACAGAGCCGTACGCCCTTCTTGCTGAAGACGGCGCAGCCGTAGCAGATGCCCAAACCGCAAGCCATCTCCGTCTCCATCAAGATCTGGACGGCACGCCGCATGCCATCGCGCCGCACGACCTCGGCCATGCTGCGGAACATCGGCGTTGGACCGCAGGAGAGCGTCTGGTCGGCCCAGGGGAGGTAATCGGCGAAGAGGTCGGTCACGAGCCCCTCTCGTCCGACGGCGCCATCCTCGGTCGCCACGGCGTACTCCACCTCGGAGGGCAGAAGCTCCGCCGGGAAGACTCCGTCGGCCCTGCGGGCGCCGAAGCAGAGCACCAGGGAGTGCCCCTTTTCAATCTGCTCGTCCGCCAACGCCACCAGCGGCGCGATTCCCACCCCGCCGCCCACCAACAGCAGATTGCCCGCTCCAGCGTTGACCGAGAAGCCGTGGCCGAGTGGCCCCGTCATCCTCGTGATCTCGCCGGGCTGTTGCGCCGCCATCAGCCCGGTGACCTCCCCCACGATCTGGTAGAGGAGCGCGAATTGGCGCTCGCCGTCGCGCTCGCGAAAGCGGTAGTAGGAGAACGCCCGCGGCAACATCGGATCGAAGCCGGGCCTGGGCTGGACCATCGCGAACTGCCCCGGGGTCGCGCCGTGGGTCAGCTCCGGCCCTTGATACCAAGTCACGAACGTGCCGGGATAGATCTCGTCACTCTCGACGACGGTCGCGTCGATGTGGTGGATCACGCCTGGGCCTCGATCGCGGTGTACTCGCTCATGGTGAGGACGCTGTAGTCCGATCGGCGCGCCCCCATCGATCGCACGGCGTGGATAGCGGTGTCGATGTTGGAGAAGAGCGGGATGCGGTGCTCCACGGCCGCACGCCGGATGTGGAAGCCGTCGCGCAGCGCGCCGCGCCGCCCCTCAGGCGTGTTGATGACCACGGTCACCTTCTGTTCGCGGATGATGTCCACCACGTTGGGATGCTCTTCCGCCAGCCGTTTCGGGACGACCGTGACATCGAAGCCGAGGGCGGTCACGAGTTCGCCGGTGCCGGCCGTGGCGAAGAGGGTGTACCCTGACTCGCCGAGCTGGCGCACCATCTCGATCGCGTCGGGCTTGTCCTTGTCGGCGATGCTGAGCAGCGCGGCGCCGCTTTCGGGCAGCGCCATGCCGGCCGCCAAGAGCGCTTTGGTCAGGGCGCCCTCCAGGTCCCGGTCGATGCCCATGACCTCGCCCGTCGACTTCATCTCCGGCCCGAGGTAGGTATCGACCCCGATCAGCTTCGCCATGCTGAAGACCGGGGCCTTGACGGCCACCAGGTTGCGCGTGGGCCAGAGCCCGTCCTCGTAGCCTTGCTCGCGGATGCTGCGCCCGAGCATGACGTTCACAGCCACCTCCACCATCGGCACTGTCGTCACCTTGCTGAGGAACGGCACGGTCCGGCTGGCGCGGGGGTTCACCTCTAGCACGTAGACCGAGCTCTCCTCGCCGTCGCGCATCACGACGTACTGCATATTCATCAGACCGCGCACATTGAGCCCCAGCCCGACCTGCCGGGTGTAGTCGACAATGGTCTCCACCTCAGCAGCGCTCAGGTCCGGGGCCGGGTAGACGGCCATCGAGTCGCCGGAGTGGACCCCCGCCCGCTCCAAGTGCTCCATGACGCCGGGAATCAGGACACTCTCCCCATCGCAGACCGCGTCGACTTCGACCTCGGTACCCGCCAGGTATTTGTCGATCAGCACCGGTTTGCCGGGAGACGAGGCCAGCGCTTGCGTCATGTAGCGCGCCAGCTCCCCCGCCGTTTGCACGATCTGCATCGCGCGCCCGCCCAGCACGTACGACGGCCGCACCAGAACCGGGTAGCTGATTGCGTCGGCCGCGCGGATCGCATCCTCGACGTTGGTCACCGTCGTCCCGGGCGGCTGCGGGATGCCCAGGTCGGCGAGGAACTGTTCGAAGCGGGAGCGGTCCTCGGCCAGGTCGATTGCGTTGGCGGACGATCCGAGAATCGGCTGGGCCGCGTTCTCGAGCGGACCGGCAAGATTGATCGCGGTTTGGCCGCCGAACTGCAAGATCGTGGGCACACCCTCGCCGTTGCCGTTCGCTTCGCCGCGCTCGTTGTCCAGGATGTCCCGGGTCGACTCTTCGTCGAGTGGTTCGAAGTAGAGCCGATCCGACACGTCGAAGTCGGTCGACACCGTCTCAGGGTTCGAGTTGGTCATGATCGCGGCGTAACCCGCTCCCTGCAGCGCCTGCGCCGCCTTGACCGATGCGTAGTCGAACTCGATCCCCTGCCCGATCCGGATCGGTCCGCTGCCCACGACGAGCGCCCGTGGCCCAGGCTCTGGCTGCGCCTCGTTCTCCTCCTCGTAAGTGGAGTAGAAGTAGGGCGTCGCGGCGTCGAACTCCGCGGCGCAGGTGTCGACCATCTTGTAGACGGGGGTGATGCCCCATTCGATCCGGCGCTGCCGTACCTGTTCCGGGACTGAGCCTTCCAGGTTCGCGATCTGCTCGTCGGAGAAGCCCATCCGCTTGGCTTCTCGCAACAGCGCCGGCGTGAAGGGCTCCGCGAGCAAGCGCTGCTCCATCCGCACCAGACTTAACAGGCGGTCCAGGAACCAGGGGTCGATCTTCGTGGACCGCGCCAGCCTCATCACGTCGGGATCGCGGCGCAGGGCCGTCATGAGGTGCCAAATCCGGTTGTCGGAGGCCACGGCGCATGCGCTGAAGGCATCCTCAACCTCCGAGTCCTCCCACATCAGGGAGCGGCCGCCCACCTCCAGTGATCGCACCGCCTTCTGCAGCGAGGCTTCGAACGTGCGATCGATCGCCATCACCTCGCCGGTCGCCTTCATCTGTGTCCCCAGCGAACGATCGCCCGCGCCAAACTTGTCGAAGGGCCAGCGCGGGATCTTGGTGACGACGTAGTCGAGGGCCGGTTCGAAGGCGGACATCGTTTTGCCGGTGACTTGGTTCGTGATCTCGTCGAGCCGCCGGCCGGTCGCGATCTTGGCCGCCACCCGCGCGATTGGATATCCGGTCGCCTTGCTGGCCAGCGCCGACGATCGGCTCACCCGCGGGTTGACTTCGATTACGTAATAGGGCAGCGACCCGTCGGCCGGCATCTCTCCCCAATCGAGCAGGTCGGGTCGGGGCGCGAGCGCGAGTTGGACGTTGCAACCGCCCTCGATCCCCAGGGCTCGGATGATCTTGATCGAGGCGGAGCGCAGCATCTGGTAGTCCTTGTCGGACAGGGTCTGGCTCGGCGCCACCACGATCGAATCACCCGTGTGCACCCCCATCGGGTCGAGGTTCTCCATGTTGCAGACGGTGATGCAGGTGTCGGCCCCATCCCGCATCACCTCGTACTCGACCTCTTTCCAGCCCAGCAACGATTTTTCAACCAGGATCTGGCCGATCGGGCTCGCGTCCAGGCCATGCCCCGCAATCTCGTCGAGCTCCTCCGCGCTGTGCGCAAAGCCGCCCCCGGTGCCGCCCAAGGTGTAGGCCGGTCGCAGCGCGACGGGCAGTCCGATCTCGTGCATCGCAGCCCGCGCCTGCTCCAACGACGTGCAGATGCGCGAGGGGGGGATCGGCTCGCCAATCTCTTGCATCAGCGTGCGGAAAAGCTCGCGGTCTTCGGCTTGCTGGATCGCCTTCAGGGGCGTTCCCAGCAGTCGTACCCCGTAGCGGTCCAGCACCCCGGCGTTGTGCAGATCGACCGCCAGGTTTAGCCCCACCTGTCCGCCCAGCGTCGGCAGGAGCCCGTCGGGGCGTTCACGCTCGATGATGCGCTCCACCACCGACACGGTCAGCGGTTCGATGTAGACCCGATCGGCCACCCCCTCGTCGGTCATGATCGTGGCGGGGTTGGAGTTGACCAGGACCGATTCCACCCCCTCTTCGCGCATGGCCTTGCAGGCCTGCGTGCCCGCGTAATCGAACTCGGCCGCCTGCCCGATCACGATCGGTCCGCTGCCCAGGATCAGCACCTTCTTCGGACGCTTCATGGTTGCGGCGCCTGTCGCGTGTTCTCGGCCTCGGACCCCGCATCGGCGGCGGGCTTCTCGCTCTGCTCCTCCCGCACCAGCCACCCGGCCAACCCCGCGGCGACGACCGTCAGACCCGCGGCCAGGGGGAGCGTTGCCAGGGGTACTGCTACCAGCAGGACCCCACAACGGATGTCGGGCTCGGACTGCACGAAGCAGTGCACCCCGAACGCGATCGCGGTCAGCCCGCCGGCCACGAAGATGATCGCCAAGCCCAGAAGAATCAGGCCCAGCCCACTCAACCCGCGCGGTCGCCGCGAGGCCACTAGAGCGGCAGCTCGAACTGCATGTCCGGGTTGATGATCGGCACCAAGCCGCCAATGCTGCTGAGGAAACTCAAAGCGGGTTCATTGCCGTCCGGCAAACGTCCCACGACGCGGCGGAAGCCATGCTCCCGGGCATGTTCCAGCAGGTGCTCCGCTAGGCGTGTTCCCAGGCCCATGCGACGGTGCCTGGACTTCAGCCAGACACCCAGTGTTGCGGTATCGGGATGCTGGGTGTCAAAGTCAAGTGCGCCGAATCCTGCCACACTGCCGTCTAGCTCGGCCAAGAAGATCGCGCCGGCGTCGCCCTGCCGCTCCAGCCATTGCTCCGCCTGCGGGACGCTAAGCGGCTCGTCGATGCCGACAGGATTGGGGTCGCTCACGACCTCAGCGGTCACCTCTGCGATCGCGGCTGCGTCGTCCGTGGACGCGCGCCGGAACACTGGCTCACTCATCGCTCCCTCCCTTCTTACGCCACTTCCGCGCGAGTTCCAGGAATTCGTCGAACAGGTAGCCGTTGTCGAGCGGGCCTGGCGACGCCTCCGAGTGGTACTGAATCGAGACGACGGGATAGTCCCGATGCGTCAGCCCCGCCACCGTGCCGTCGTGCAGATTGATGTGCGTGACCTCCGTGCCTTCGGAGAGGTCGTCCGGGTCGATCGCGTAGCCATGGTTCTGCGCCGTGATCGATACGTGGCCGTTGCGGAGATCTTTCACCGGGTGGTTGCCGCCCCGATGCCCGAATTTCAGCTTGAAGGTGTCCGCCCCCAGCGCCCGCCCGATCACCTGGTGACCGAGGCAGATCCCCATCAGCGGAATCTCGCCCAGCAAGACCTTCGCCAGCGCTACTTGCGAGTCGCGCAGCTGCGGGTCGCCCGGTCCCGGCGATAGCAGCACGCCGTCCGGCTCCAACGCTTTCACTTGGTCGGCGTCGCTGTCGGGCGGGATCACGGTGACTCGGCAGCCCCGCAGTCGGAGCTGCCGCGCGATGTTGTACTTCAGCCCCTCGTCCAGCACCACGATGTGGAGATCGCCGGTCGTTTCGCCCACGGGCCTCGGCTCGCCATCCCATTCGTACGGCTGCTTCGCGCCCACCGCGTCGATGAAGTCTTGGCTCTCGTAGGAGGGCGCTTCCGCGAGGCGGGTTCGCGCTCGCTCCAAGTCGGACGGATCCACGATCATCCCCTGCATGACGCCCTTCGAGCGGATCCGGCGCGTCACCGCGCGGGTGTCGACTCCCGCCAGCGCGGGCATCCCGTTGGCTAACAGATGCTCGCTGAGCGAGATGCCCCCGTGCGGATGCGACGGCGTGTCGCAGTCACTGCGCACGACCAGCCCCCGTACCTGGATCTGGCGGCTCTCATCGATCCGTGGCTCGATCCCGTAGTTGCCGATCAAGGGGTAGGTCAGCACCAGGATCTGACCGGAGTAGCTGGGATCGGTCAGCATCTCCTGGTAGCCGGTCATGGAGGTGTTGAACACCACCTCGCCCCACGCCTCACCGGGGTCGCCGATGCGGTGGCCCTGGAAGACGGAGCCGTCTTCCAGCACGAGCGCCGCCGGGATCTTCTCAGGCTCGCTCATTCGCCCGTCCTGGCCAGTAGATAAAGCGCCGCCATCCGCACCGCAACGCCGTGCTGCACCTGCCGCTCCACCTCGCTCTGGATGCCGTGTGCCACGTCCGAGGAAATCTCGACGCCCTCGTTCATTGGTCCGGGATGGAGCAAGGGCGCCCCTTCGGCGGCCCGGGAGAGCCGTTCGCTGTTGACCTGATACAGAGACGCGTATTCCCTGAGCGACGGTAGGGAAGCGGCGCCCAGCCGCTCGCGCTGCACCCGCAGCGCCATCACCGCGTCGGCGCCCTCGATCGCCCGATCCAGGTTGTCCTCTATCGCCACCGACGGCAGGCCCCCGTCGGCGGCCGCCTCGAGGCCGACCGGCAGCAGCGTCCGCGGGCCGACGAGGGTCAGCGACGCGCCCAGCGTTGTCAGGGCCCACATGTTGGAGCGCGCTACCCGCGAGTGTTTGATGTCGCCCACGATCACGATCCGCTTGCCCTCCAGGCTGCCCAGTTTCTTGCGCAACGTGTACGCGTCCAGCAGTGCTTGGGTGGGGTGAGCGTGCCAACCGTCGCCGGCGTTGATGATGTGGGCGCTGGTGTGGCGCGCCGCCAAGTACGGCGCTCCCGAAGAGCCGTGTCGCAGGACCAAGACGTTGGCGCCCACCGCCTCGAGCGTTCGCACCGTATCGACCAGCGACTCCCCTTTGTCGGCGCTGGAGCCGCTGCCCGCTAGGTTGATCACGTCGGCGCTCAGCACCTTGCCGGCCAACTCGAAGGACGCCCGGGTGCGCGTGCTCGGCTCGTAGAACAAGTTGACGACGGTGATGCCGCGTAAGGCCGGTGTTCGGGCTACCCGGCGGTGCAGCACCTCTTCCATCCCCTCCGCCGTCTCGAGCAGGAGCAGGATCTCTTCGCGGCTGAGCGTGTCCACGTCAAGCAGGTGCGTCCGTGACCAGGACTGCTCGGTGGGCTGGGCCGGGAGGGGTACGGCTTCGTTCGCGGCTTTGGGCTCAATCACCATGGGTTACGCTCCCCCCTCGTGCTCGCGCGTCGTGCTCTGGCGGGCGCTCCCGTCGCCTCGCACCACGACCTCGTCGCTCCCGTCCACCTCCGTCAGATGCACTTCCACCACGTCATCGCGGTGCGTCGGCAGGTTCTTGCCCACGTAGTCGGGTCGAATTGGCAGCTCCCGATGGCCTCGATCCACCAGCACCGCTAGCTCAATCGTCGCGGGCCGCCCGTAGCCGATCAGCGCGTCCAGGGCGGCCCGGATCGAGCGGCCGGTGAACAGCACGTCGTCCAGCAGCACGATGACGCGGTCGTCGATCGATTCCGGGAGTTCGCTGGGTTGCACCAGCGGCGGCGCGTCGCGCAAGGAGAGGTCATCCCGATGCAGGCTGAAGTCGAGCGATCCCGTGACGACGTCGATGCCCTCGAAATCGCGGATGGCCGCGGCGATCCGCTGCGCCAGCGGCACGCCCCGCGTGCGCATGCCCACCAGGACGAGTTGGCTGGCGTCGGCGTGCTGTTCCAGAATTTCATGCGCGATGCGGACGAGCGCGCGTCGGATCGCGTCGCTGTCCATGACCATCGTCTGGGCCGTTGCCGGAGGTGGCTCCGCGAAGCGTCCGTTGCCGCTGGTTCGAGCCATCAGCAACCCCCCGTGTCCAACACGGGCTGTTCGGAGCCGGGGGACGGAGGGCGAGTATAGGCAATCATATCAGCGTCCTTCCCGGCCTCGCGGGACCGGATTAAAGGCGTTGCGCTGGGAGCCAGCTTACCACGCGGGATCGGCGGCGCTGGACGGCCTTCTGTCACCGACGCGCCGAACCGTGAGGCTCTGTCCGTTGCGTAACATCGGCCCTGCTCAACCTGCACATTGAGCCAGCCGACCCGCTCTCTCTACACTGCTCGACGGGTCGGGTGACGGCTCAGGCACAACGTTGCAGCTTCCACACCACCGATATCGCCAGGCGATGCCCAGGCTCTCGATCGTGCTCTTGATCGGGCTTCTGCTCACGGCCTGCTCCGGCGGCGACGCCCCCACGCCCGAAGCGCAGTTCCCCTCCGAGCCTGCCCGAGCCCCGTCCGAGTCGGACGCCGTGGTCAGCGCTGAACTGCGCTTCTTCAACGATCCCGCGCTGGGCGCCCTTGCCTCCGCGGAGGCGCTCGCGATCCCGCCCCGCTTCCGCCTGGTTGAGCGGACCGATCGCGAACCGATTCTGACCTTGGGCTTAGTGGAGTCGGCCGCCCGCCTCACCTACAGCAGCGGCGCAACGAACGAGCTCCTGGCGATCGACATCCTGCGCTTAGAGCCCGGTGTGGACGCGGCTTCCTTCTTCGACGCCTTCGCCGGCTCGCTGAGAGACCTACGTGACCTGCGCGGCGTGCGTGGTGTCGGAGTCGTGCGGGGAGTCGGCGAGGCTGCCCAACACATCACCTTCACCGTGGAGGGCGACGACGGGGACGCGGTCGCCCTCCTCCGGGACGGCCTGATCGCGCTCGCGTGGTACCGGCGTCCGGCGGGGCTGCGGCAAGTAGTGGAAATGGGCGAGCTGCTTCAGCAGCTCGATCGGTCGCTGAGCGCCCGCTAATCGCCCTCGGTCTCGTGCATTTCGGGAGGGAGCAGATTCGGGATGCCGTCTTCGATCGGATACTTGAAGTCGATCGAGCGGGAGTAGAGATGCCCGCGCAGGATTTCGCCGTCCTCTTCTTCGTCCACCACGAGCTCCAAAGGCTCCTTGGTGACCGGGCAGACCAGGATGTCCATCAAGTCGCGTCGCATCGATCCAGACTCTCTGGGCGGGACTCAACTCCGCGCGCAGGGCTGAGCGTACCAACTCGCGCGTTCCCCGGCGACGCGGCGGGCTGCGGTTGACACTCAACCGGCGGCGGTTGAACATGCGCGAGGTTTCTTCAGGGACGAATCACGAATCGCCGGGCGCCCCTTGCCCCGTACGGGAGGCTGAATGGCTGAAATCAAGGCGCCCATGGCGGGCACGATTCTTGAGATTCTGGTTGCCGTGGGGGACGACGCTGCTGAAGGGGATGAGCTTCTCATTCTCGAATCGATGAAGATGGAGATTCCGGTCGAAGCGCCGAGCGGCGGCAAGATCGCCTCCATCGCCGTCGCCGAGGGCGACCCCGTCCAGGAGGATGACCTCCTGCTCACCCTCGAATAAGCGGGCGGCCCGTGTTCCACAAGCTCCTGATCGCCAACCGCGGCGAAATCGCGGTGCGCATCGCTCGCACGGCCGCCGCGATGGGGATTGGCACCCACGCCGTCTACTCCGAGGCCGACGCCGGGGCCCTCCATACCCGCCTCGCCGATGCGTCGTCCGCCATCGGCCCTGCTCCGGTGGCCGAGTCCTACCTGAATCTCGAGCGCATTATTGACGTCACCCAAGCGGCGGGCTGCGACGCGATCCATCCCGGCTACGGCCTGCTCTCCGAGAACCCCGATTTCGCGCGGGCCTGCGCCGAGCGGGAGATCACGTTCGTCGGTCCGGCGGCGGAGCACATCGACCTCATGGGCCACAAGAACGAAGCGCGGCGCGCGATGGCCGAGCTCGGCTTTCCCGTCATCCCCGGGACCACTGGCGACCTCGACGACGACAACCTGGACGCGCTGGCGGAGCAAGTGGGCTATCCACTCATGGTGAAGGCCAGCCGCGGGGGTGGCGGAATCGGGATGGCGGCGGTGGACGACGCGTCCGGACTGGCCCGGGCCGTGAAACGAGCCCGCTCGAGCGCCAGTCGCGCCTTCGGCTCTGGCGAGCTCTACCTGGAGCGGCGTTTGGAGGGAGCGCACCACATCGAGGTGCAGGTTCTGGGCCTGCCCGAGGGCGCCGTTCGTCAGCTCGGGGAGCGCGAGTGTTCCGTTCAACGACGGCACCAGAAAGTGATCGAGGAGTCGCCCGCGCCCAGCGTCGCCCCGGCGCTACGGCGTGAACTCTGCACCAGCGCGGCCGAGGCAATGACCTCGCTTGGCTACCGCAACGCCGGAACGATCGAGTGCCTTGTGGACCAAGCCGACGACTACTACTTCATCGAGATGAACACGCGGCTCCAAGTAGAGCATCCAGTCACGGAGATGGTTACGGGGCTCGACCTGGTGGAGCTCCAACTCCGCATCGCCGCCGGGGAATCCCCGGATCTCGCGGACGACGCGCACCAACCCTCGGGCCATTCCATTGAGGTCCGCATCTACGCCGAAGACCCCGAGACGCTGTTGCCTTCGCCCGGCCGGATCGACCACCTCATCTTCCCCTCGGGTGATGGCATCCGCGTCGACACGGGGCTCCAATCGGGCGACGAGGTGTCGCAATACTACGACCCGTTGATCGCAAAACTCATCGTCTGGGGCGCTGACCGGGCGGCCGCGCTGGCGCGCTTGAGCGACGCGCTGGCCGCCGTGGAGCTGAGTGGCCTTCGCCACAACGTGCCGTTCTTACAGCGCATCGTCACCTCTGATCAGTTCCAGGCGGGGCTTTACGATTCCCGCATCGTGGAGCAACTTTCTCCTCCCTCTTGATATCAGAGGCCATTTTGTTGTTTCATGGATGAGGACGACGCCGCCCCGGGGGCCGGGTTGGGCGGCGGCAGTCCCGGCGGTGGACTGAAGGTGGCGTCCTGGCCCGCTCTAGAACGCAGATCCTCGTGGTGGACGACGAGCCGCGCATCCGGCGGTTCGTGCGGCTCATTCTCGAGCAAAATGACTGGGAAGTCGTCGACGTTGCGAGTGGTCGAGAGGCCGTCGACGCCGCCCGTGCCGACCAACCCGACCTCATCCTGCTGGACATCAACCTGCCTGACCTCGACGGTTTCGAGGTCCTGCGCCAAGTGCGCGACTTCTCGCTCGTGCCGATTATCATGCTGACTGGCCGCGGCAGTGAGGACGATCGCGTCGTCGGCCTCGATGTCGGCGCGGACGACTACGTCGTGAAGCCCTTTGGTGTACGCGAACTGATCGCCCGTGTGCGCGCTAACTTGCGCCGCGTGCCCGGCGGCGCGCAGCGCCCGCGCACCCTGACCTTGGGCGATCTCACGATCGATTTTCCCATGCGTGGTGTCCGCATCGGCGATCTGGCCATTCGTTTGACGCCCACCGAGTTCGCCGTGTTGAGCGAACTCGCGCTCAATGCGGGCCAGGTCATGCTCCCCGCCGACCTCCTGCGCGTCGTCTGGGGCCCGGCCTACATCGAGGACCTTTCGCTTTTGCGAACTGCGGTCTGGCGTCTGCGTCGCAAGCTCGAACAGGGCGACGGTCGCAAGTACATCGTCACGGTGCCCCGCGTGGGGTACACCTTCGCCAATCCGGACCCAGATCCCGCGCCCTGAGGGTGATCGGTCCGTGACCGAGCCTGGCGCTGTCGTGATGCCTGGGTGACTCGCCGCTGGCTATTGTGTTTCCCTCAGCACCGGGTGAAGAGATTGGGACGAACACATGAGCGACGCCCCGCTTCGCGTTTTCATCGCCGACGACCACGCCCTTTTGCGCAACGTGATCACGATCGCCTTGGAGCGCCTCGACGGTGTCGAGGTCGTTGGCCAGGCGGACAACGGACGGACCGCCGTCCAGCAAGTGCTCCTTGCCAAGCCCGACGTGGTGCTGATGGACATTCTCATGCCCTTGCTCGACGGCCTGGAGGCGACCCGGCGCATCCGTCGGGAGTGTCCCTCGACGCGAGTCCTGATCCTGACCGGCATGGTCGCGAGCGAATCCGTCTTGGAGCTGCTGCGAACCGGCGCAACCGGCATTGTTCCCAAGACCTCGGACCTAACCGAGCTCGAGACCGCAGTGCGCGCGGTAGCTCGCGGCGAGATCTATGTGACGCCGTCCATCGCTGGCCCGGTGCTCGGCGAGGTGGCGTCCACTCCCGTTCAGGCCGCGCCGAATGGCCCCGAGACACTCAGCGGGCGCGAGCGTGAGGTGATGCAGCTGGTGGGGGAGGGGCAGTCGACGCGCGACATTGCAGCCGGTCTCGTTATCAGCCCCAAGATGGTGGCGCAGCACAAGGCCAACATCATCCACAAGCTGAAGCTGGGTAACACCCGAGACCTCCAGCTCTTCGCCGCTCGCGCACAGGCGCAGCAGCTCCGCCAACCGAGCTTCTAGGGGCTGGTTATCCGTCGATCTGGTCCCGCATCATGCGTGCGCTCGTCGTGATCTGATCCCACGAGTACCACGGGGGACTGTCACCCAGCTCCGACCAGATCCGGTGGATGACGGCGAGCTTGTGCAGCCCCGCCAGCACGTAGTAGCCCAAGGACGAGAGCGCCGCCCCCGTTCGTTCGCCGTACTCCGTCATGATCGGCAGCCGCTGCGGCGGTCCCTGCGCGCCCAACAGGTAACTCAGCGCCGACAGCAGCCCTAGGTCGGACTGGCGGTCGGCGATCTGTGCTTGCTCCCAGTCCACCACCGCGACGACATCTTCCCCCCGGAACAGGTAGTTGAACACGTTAATGTCGCCCTGACAGAGGACGAGATCCTCCGTGGACGGGTGGTGCCGGCCCAGCCACTCTCCCAGCTCGGCGATGAAGGGATCGGCGTCGTGGCCGTAGCGGCGCGCCCGCGCGTTCACCGTCGCCAGATCTCGGGCCGCCGGCTCCGTGCCCGGCACCGCCGGACTGAGGAAGTCGAGTCCGGCCGCGCGCCAGTCGACGTCGTGAATCGCCGCGACCGCTCGGACATAACTATCCGTCACCGCCGCGCTGCGCGGGATCGTGCCCATGTGCGGGGCGTCCACGTATTCCATCACGAAGAACGGCGCTCCCAGCGTCTCGCCGTCGGCTTCGCTCCCCAGCACCGCCGGAACGGGGACGGCGGTTGAGCGCAAGGCAGTGAGCACCCGCGCCTCGCGGACCACGTCGTACGGTTCGAAGATTCCGTGCTCAGGCTGTATTCGGACGACGACGGCCGGTCCGTCGGACAGCTCCACCCGATAGGTGAGATTTGAGACCCCGCCGGTGAGCGCCTCGACCGCGCGTACCTGCGCGCCCTTCAACCCGACGGCGGCCAGCGCGGCCTCGGCCTGTCTCACGGTCAATTCTGCGGCCATGGCCTGGGCGTCAGCCGTTGACCAGCGTACCGAGCACCTCTTCGGTTTCGGCCAACGACCCATCCGGCATGGACAGGACCGGCATGTCGACTCCGCGCTCGGCCAGGTCGTCGACCCCGCGGCCCACTTCGTCCGCTGGACCGGTCAGAGCCGTCTCCGCAACCATGCGCTCGCTGATCGCCGCGCTGGCCTTGGCGGCGTCCCGTTCCGCCCAGGCTGCCTGGCAGGCCTCCACCTCGTCGGGGAAACCGTTGCGCGTCAACATCTGCGAGTAGAAAACCCCCATCCGGCCGATGTAGAAGGAGACCGGGCCTCGTGCCTGCTGACGCGCCGCCTCCGGGTCGTCGGAGAACACGGTCGTCACCACTGGGCAGAGCGTCACGTCGTCCACGGAGCGCCCCGCCGCTTCGGCGCCCTCCGCGATCAGCACCATCCCCTCGGCGTATCTCGACTTCGGCCAGTAGATCGGCATCCAGCCGTCGGCTACCTCTCCGATCTGCTTGATCGACTTCGGCGTGATGCCCGCAATGTAGACGGGGATCTTCGTGCGTACGGGCTCCATGTCCAACGAGAAGCCGATCTCGAGCTTGAAGATCTCGCCGTCATAGATCACCCGCTCGCCGCTGATCATGAGGTTGAAAATCTCCACGTACTCGCGCAGGCGTTGCAGGGGTCGGTCGAACGGCTCGCCGTGCCAGTGTTCGATCACGCGCGCCCCGGAGGTGCCCAGGCCCAGGATCATGCGCCCCCCGCTGATCTCGTCAAGGCTGGCCATCGTCGATGCCAGCACCCCCGGCGAGCGACCGTAGACCGGCGCGATTCCCGTGCCGAGCTGGATCCGATCGGTGGCCATGGCGAGCTGCGTGAGGAACGTGATCTGGTCCCGGCCCCAGGTCTCGGCGGTGAACGCTGCCTCGACGCCGACCTCCTCCGCGATCTTCACCTTGTCGATGATCTGGTCCCGCTCCTCTTTGCTGCGAGGCAGCCCGGCGGAGACGGCGATCTTGCGTGGCATGGCGGCTCTCCTTGTGTTCGACTAGCGGGCGCGGCCCAAGGCGTATGTCGCGCGCCCCTTGGCGACGAGCACGCCGCGGTCATTGTGTACGTCGACGTCGCCCACTGCGAGCGAGCCGCCCTTCTTGATGATCGTCGTGGTCACAATCAGCGCCTCACCCTGTGCCGGACGCAGATAGGACACGTTTAACTCGGCGGTGCCGCGCATCTGGTCCGCTTGCGTACAAGCGCTGAGCGTGGCCGACACCACCCCGATATCGACGAGTGCGGCGATCACGCCGCCGTGGACTCCGCCATTGACGCCGCCTCCCACGCGCTCATTG
>JAPUIR010000265.1 GCA_027296805.1 Chloroflexota bacterium
GTCGGGCTGGGCGGACTTCGACTCATGCTTACGGGCCAAGTAGCGATGCTCGACTGCGAGCCTCCTGCGCATTACACCCTGAGCGGAGACGGCGAGGCCCGCGCCGGCGCCGTCCGGGGCGGCGCCCGCATCGAACTCAGCGCCGACGGCGACGGCACACTGCTGACCTACGTGGGCGACGTCCACGCCCGCGGCGCCATCGCCCGCCTCGGCTCGCGGCTCATCCGCTCGACCGCCAATCTCATGGTCAAGCGTTTCTTCACAGCAATCGATGGCCTGCTCGCGGAGGCCGCAGAGGAAAGGCTCCAGAGCGATGCCTAAACGCATCCCGATCGAACTCAGCGTTAACGGGCGCGACGTCCAAGCCGACGTCGAGCCGCGCCTGCTCCTCGTCCATCTCCTGCGCGAGGAGCTGGGCCTGACCGGCACCCATATCGGCTGCGACACCAGCCAGTGCGGCGCCTGCACCATCATGCTCGACGGCCGCAGCGCCAAATCCTGCACCGTCCTCGCCGTCCAGGCCGACGGCGCCTCCCTCACCACGATCGAGGGCTTTGTCGACGCGGACGGACGGCTGCACGCCATCCAGCAAGGCTTCTGGGACGAACACGGCCTCCAGTGTGGCTACTGCACCCCCGGCATGATCGTCGCCGCCGCGCAGCTCCTGGCCGACAATCCCCATCCCAGCGAAGACGAGATCCGCCACGGCATCGAGGGCAACCTCTGCCGCTGCACCGGCTACCAGCACATCGTCAACGCGATCCAGAACGCGGCAGAGGCAGGGGCGGCACAATGACCAGTGAAGCAATGACCAGCGAGACTGGCCCCACCCCCGGCAAGATGGTCGGGCAGCGCATCAAGCGCACGGAAGACCCGGCCCTCATCCAGGGGCTGGGCACCTTCGTCGACGACATCAAGCTGCAAGGCATGTTGCACATCGCCTTTCGCCGCAGCGATGTCGCCCACGGCCGCATCACACGAATCGACACCACCGCCGCGGAGGCCCTGCCCGGCGTCGAACTGATCATGACGGGCGCGCAACTGCGCGACGTGATCGCACCCCAACCCGTCATCAGCCCCTTCCCGCACCCCGACTTTTGGTCGGTCGCGCCGGAGAAAGTGCACTACGTAGGCGACCCGGTGGCTGTTGTTGTCGCGACCGATCGCTATCTCGCCCGCGACGCCGCGGACGCCATCGTCGTCGAGATCGAGGAACTGCCCGCCGTCGTCGACCCCGAACTCGCGATGCAGGGCGAGCCCACCACCATCCACCCCGAATTCGAGAACAATCTCGCCGTTCCGCTCATCCCGAGCGGCACCGGGGTCGACCCCGAGACCTTCGCCATCGACAACACCGCCATCGACGCCGCCCTCGCCGACGCCGACGTCGTCATCTCCCAGCGCATGATCAGCCAGCGCCTCGCTCCCACCGCCATGGAGGGCCGCGGGGTCGTCGCGCATTTCGAGCCCGGCAAAGGGGCGCTCACCGTCTGGCTCTCCTGCCAGGCACCTCACGCCGCGCGCACGTTCATCGCCGAATATGCCGGGCTTGGCGAGCACCAAGTCCGCGTGATCGCCCCCGAGGTCGGCGGAGGCTTTGGCGCCAAGGTCGCCGTCTACGGCGAGGGCTTCGTCGCTGTTCACCTCTCGCAGCGGCTGGGACGTCCCGTGAAATGGATCGAAGACCGCTCCGAAGCCTTCATGGCGACCAGCCACGGACGCGATCTGATCGGCTACGTCGACCTCGCCGCCAAGAACGATGGCACCATCACCGGGTTGCGGCTTCGCATCGTCGCGGACATCGGCGCCTACGAGATGCTCCTCACCGCCATCGTTCCCACCTTCTCCCAGGTCATGCTGAGCGGCGTCTACGACATTCCCGCCATCCGCGCCGACCTGACCGACGTCTTCACCAACAAGATGCCTACCGACGCTTATCGCGGTGCGGGACGGCCCGAGGGCATCTACTTCGTGGAACGCGCCGTGGGCATGCTGGCCCAGAAGCTCAACATGGACCCGGCGGAGCTGCGTCGCAAGAACTTCATCCAGCCCGATCAGTTCCCCTTCGTCACTCAGGCCGGCGCGGTCTACGACAGCGGCGAGTATGAGCGCCTGCTCGACAAGACACTCGCGCTGGCCGACTGGCAAGGGCTCAAGGCCAGCCAGGAATCGGCCCGCGCCGAAGGCCGCATCGTCGGTGTCGGCCTGGCCTACTACGTCGAGATCTGCGGCCTCGGGCCCTCCAGCATGTTGCCCATCGGCGGCTGGGAGCACGGAGCGGTCACCGTCACGCGCTCCGGCGCGATCACCGCTACGACCGGCGCCTCCGCGCATGGACAAGGCCACGAGACCACCTTCGCCCAACTCCTCGCCGATGAGTTCGGCGTGCCGATGGAAAACATCTCGATCCAGCACGGCGACACCGCCGTCTCCAGGCAGGGGCTCGGCACCTTCGGCAGTCGCTCCCTCGCGGTCGGTGGTACGACGCTCAAGCTCGCGGCTGGCAAGGTCAAGGAGAAGATGGCCCGTTTCGCCGGCCTGATGATGGAGGTGCAAGCGGAGGATCTCGTCTTCGCCAACGAGCACATCTCCGTCGCCGGCAGCGACGATCCGGGGCTGACCTTCACGGAGGTCGCGCAGTACGCCTACGCCCCGCCTGTCCTGCCCCGCGACACCCAGGCCGGCCTCAGCGAGGAAGCGTTCTGGGAGCCGGAGGGCACGACCTTCCCCTTCGGCTGCTACATCGTCCAAGTGGAGATCGACCGCGACACCGGCGCGGTCACCCTGCAGCGCCTAATCGGCGTCGACGATTGCGGCAACATCATCAATCCCCTCATCGTCGACGGCCAGATTCACGGCGGCCTGGCGCAGGGCATCGGCCAAGCCCTGCTGGAGCAAGTCATCTATGACGAGGACGGCCAGCTCATCACCGGCTCGTTCATGGACTACGCCATCCCCCGCGCCGCCGACCTGCCCCGCTTCGAACTCGACAACACGGTCACGACCACGCCACTCAATCCCCTGGGCGCCAAGGGGGTCGGCGAGGCCGGCACGATCGGCTCCACCCCGGCGGTCGCCAACGCCGTCGTCGACGCTCTCAGCCCCTTCGGCGTCACCCACGTCGACATCCCCTTCACCCCCGAAAAAATCTGGCGTCTGATCCAAGGAGGCGCGCAATGATCCCCACCGCGTTCGACTACCAACGCGCCGCCAGCGTCGCCGAAGCGATCGAACTCCTGCAGGCCGCCAACGGCGAGGCACGTCTGCTTGCCGGCGGGCACAGCCTCCTGCCCATGATGAAGCTGCGCCTGAGCGAGCCCGCCATCTTGATTGACATCGGCCGCATCGCCGATTTACGCGGCATCGAGGCCAACGGCGACGGCATCCGCATCGGCGCCACCACCACCCACTCCGAGCTGGAGCGCTCCGACCTCCTCCACGACCGCTGCCCCATCCTCTCCGACGCCGCGGGCATGATCGGCGACCCCCAAGTCCGCAACCGCGGCACCATCGGCGGCAGCCTGGCCCACTCCGACCCCGGCGCCGACCTCCCAGCCGTCGTCGTGGCCCTGGACGCCAC
>JAPUIR010000266.1 GCA_027296805.1 Chloroflexota bacterium
GGTGACCGCGCTGCGGATCGCGGGCGTGCCCCCGGCCGCCAGCGCACCGCCCCCGGGCGTCCCGCGGCCGCCGCCACCACCGCCGCCGCTCAGGCCCCCCAGCGTCGGGGCCCGCTCCTCGGCGTTCGCGTTGCGCAGGTAGTAGACATGGATCCGGCCGCCGCCGGTCACCGGCACGTCCAGCTTCGCCACCAGCCGGCGGACCGCCTCGAGCTGCTGTCGGGCTGCCAGCACCAGCAGCGAGTTCGTGCGCTCGTCGGTGAGGATGCGCACGGGTGCGCGCGACGCGCTGACCGCCGACGGCGTCGGCGACGCGCTGCGTCGGCTGCTGGTGCGCCGCCGGGAGGACGAGGTCGTCGCGGCGGGCGTCGCGACCTGGGCTCCGTAGATCTCGGACACCTGAGCCGCAAGGGTCGCGGCGTCGGCATGCTCGACGCCGATGACGGCCAGCTCTTCCTTGTAGGTTTCGACGTCGATCGACTCGAGGATCGCGATCAGCCGACGGATGTTCGAAGATGACTCAGTCAGGATCACCGTGTTGGTGGGGGCATAGGCCGCCATCGCGGCGTCTTTCGACACCAGCGGCTTCAGCGTGTTCACGATCGAATCCGCGTCGATGAACTTGAGCGGGATCAGCCGCGTGACGAAGCGGTCGCGATTCGGGGGCCGCTGCGAGCTCTGGACCGTCTCGACACTCGATTCCTTGGCCTCCCGGATCGGTACGACCTTGATCGCGCCGCCGGGGGTCATCACCGTGGTGAAGCCCTTTACCTGCAACACGGACTCGAACACGGCGTAGGCCTGATCGACCGTCATCGGCGAGGGGGAGACCACCGTCACACGACCGCGGACTCGATCGTCGTAGATGAAGTTCTTGCGCGTCATCTTGGCGATCGTCTCGATCACGGCGGAGAGCTCGACGTCGGCGAAATCGAGCGTCACGAGCCCGTTGGGGTCGGGCTCGGACGCGGCGTCCTGAGCAGCGCCGGGCGCGGCGATGGCAAGCGCGAGCACCGCGAATAGCAGCGCATTCACACGAGTCGAAGCACGCCATCCTGCTCGAGACTGGTCCAAACTCTCTCCCACTCCAGCTCCGCTGTGACTAGTCGTCCAGTTCGACGTTGATCGTCCGGACGTCGCCGTCCGCGTCCTCGACGACCAGGGTCACCGAACTCGAATTGTTGAACTCCTGGAGCAGCTTCGCGCTCTCCGTCGGGCTCGTGATCGAGATTCCGTTGAACTCGGTGATCAGGTCGCCGTTCTCGATTCCGAACCCCGCAAGAACGCTGCCCGACTTGATCGAGTTGATCTGGAATCCGACCATCTCCCCGCCGTCGTACTTCGGAAGGAAGCGCGCCTGGGAGAGGATGTCTGCCGGATTCTTGAGGGCCCGCTCGACGTCTTCACGCGGCATCGCGAAGCGGTTCTCCGCCAGCTGACGTACGCTGCTCTCGGAGCTGTCGCGCCGGCTGGTTCGTGAGCGTGACCTCGGGGACCGCGTCCGGGCCCTGCGCGAGGCTCGAAGCGCGGCGGGTGACAGCGTCGGCGCCGGGTCGTCACCGATGGTCAGCTCGCGGTGCACGTCGTTTTCGAGGAGTACGATGCGGCGGCGTTCGATTCGCATCACCGTCGCCTTCTCCTTCAGCAGGTCGCCGATCGTGACCACCAGAGTCTTGCGACTCTCCTTGTCGAGGATCGCGGCCCAGGCCAGCTCGGGGTTCTCTGCGCCGACAGTGCCGAGTAGCTGAAGCGGCAGGGTCGTGGCCTCGATCTCCTCCTCTTCGATCAGCTCCGCTTCGCCCGACGTTGCCACCGTCGAGGAGTTGAACAGGTTGCGCTCCAGGATGACCCGCCGATCCGGCCAGCTGGGGACACGGGCCGACTCGGGCGGGGCGCTGGCCACCACCTCCATGTTGGTCGGTGCCAGCACGGCCGCGAAGATCGTGTTCGCCGTATTGGCTGCCAGGAAGCAGGCCGCCACGAACAAGACGGCGTTTGCTGCCCAGCTCAGATAGGAAACCATGTTCTCACCCCGCGGCTTCTCGCTGCTCCTCGCTCCGCGGCGTGGAGGTGGCGAAGTATACCGCCGCAGGGGCCCCACTCAACGGATCCCTCGTGATTCCGAGGAGTTAGGACGCCCTGTCGCGGAGACGTATCGGTCGCACGAAGGCGCAACTTTTGACCCCACTGACGGGAAGCGCGTTCCGGATCGCCGAATGTTCCGCTGGAAGTGGTGAATTCACCTCATTTCGCGGCTCATCACGGTCCCGGTTCTCTCGGAGTCCCGCGATGCGCAGTAGGTGCGCCGGGCCACAGAGGATCGAAAACGCGTGTCGAGCCTTGACAGCCGAGGCTCTGAGACCAGCTTTGGCCTCACTCGACAGCCGCGTCCCCCAGGGGGGCACCGCCGGCAGCGACGCAGCAACTGCTTCGCCCGGCGCGACGCGCAACGACCCCAAGAGAGGCAAGCGAAAAAATGGCAGACGCGATGGGAAAGGTGATCGGAATCGACCTCGGCACGACGAACTCGTGCGTCACCGTGATGGAGGGCGGCCAACCGGTGGTCATCGCCAACGAAGAGGGCGGTCGGACGACGCCCTCGATCGTGG
>JAPUIR010000267.1 GCA_027296805.1 Chloroflexota bacterium
GCGAGGAGTACGCCCATCAGGAGCGGTTCCCCTTCGCCGATCGGGTGATCCACGGGGACTTCGAGGAGGAGCTCCAGCGCTTCCCCTTCACCGGGAACACCTTTGTGGTCCTGGTCTCGCGCGGGCACTTGGTCGACGAGCTCAGCCTGCGCGAGGTCGTGAAGCACGACATCGCCTACCTGGGCATGATCGGCAGCAAGCGCCGCACCCGCACGGTCCTGGAGCATATGGAGGCGGAGGGGATTGAGCGCGCGCGCCTCGATCGCGTTTTCACGCCGATCGGCCTCGACCTGGAAGCGGAGACTCCGGCGGAGATCGCCGTCTCCGTGCTCGCCGAGATCGTGCTCCTGCGCCGCGGGGGAACGGGCGCGCCCCTCTCCAAGGCCGGCGCGACCCTGGTGGAGGGCCGCCTGCGCCGGTCGGGTACAATCGAAGCGACAGTCTGAGGAGCCCAATGGCGAACGACGAGATCTACGACGAGATCACGAAAGCGCTCGAGGCGGGTGAGCCCGTCGCCCTGGCGACCGTGGCGCAAACGCTGGGCAGCACGCCGCGCAAGACCGGCGCCAAGATGGTCGTCCGCGCCGACGGATCGTTCGCGGGCACGATCGGCGGCGGTTGCGGCGAGGGCGAAGTGTGGCAAGAGGCGATGGACGCCCTGGAGGACGGACGGCCCCGCCTCGTCGAGGTGGACCTGACCGAGCCCACTGACGGCGAGGACAAGATCTGTGGCGGGGTCATGCGCATTTTCGTCGAGCGCCTCAACCCCGACCAGGCCTAGTCAACTGGGGATCGCTCGCACGCCTAGTCACGTGCCACGAAGCCCCATACACTGAACGGCGGTAGTCGCACACCGGGTTCCGGCTAGGAGCCGGGATAGTCCGAGGAGCGCCTTTGCGGGCGTACTCTAATCCGACGGCTGCTATAGGAGTGAGCCGATGAGTTTCGGCCCCGTAGAAGCCATCGTCATCGTTGTGGTCGTTCTGGTCGTGTTCGGCGCCGGGCGCCTGTCGGGCGTCGGGAAGGCGCTGGGGCAGGGTCTGCGTGAGTTCCGCGAAGAGGCGAAGGTGGAAGACGAAGAATCCGCCGATGACGGGAGCGACTCGGACGAAGAGAAGGCCAAGGAAGAAGAGACCTCTTCCTAGCCCGATCGTTGGTCTGACCCGCACCACCCTGGCTCGCCCAGACAGGCGCTCTCTGGCTGCGACCTGCCCTCTACTCTGCGGGCGGGGGTGACGCGTGTTGCGCGCGGTCTGCTTCGATCTTTGGGGCACGTTGGTCGCCGATGCGCCGGGCGTGGCCGAATCTCGTGCCGCGGAACGTGTGCGCCGCATCGATCGGGCGCTGCGCGCCGGCGCCTGGCCCGCCCCCCCGGAAGCGATCGCCGACGCCATGCAGGCCACCGTCGACACGGTCGTTGGTGTGCACCAAGACAACATCGATATCGACGCGGAGGAGCGCGTCGCCCTCTTCTATCGCCACCTCGACCCCTCCCTTCGCCCCGAGCACGATCTTCCGGCGGACGCCGTCGCAGCGGTCCGGACGGCCATCCATGAGTCCGCGCTCTATCACCCGCCCGAACTGCTTCCGGGGGCGGCCGACACCCTTGCCGCGCTCCAGGCCAGTGGCTGCCGCCTCGCCCTGGTCTCCAACACGGGACTCAGCCCCGGCGTCGCCCTCCGCTCCCTGCTCGATGCGCTGGGCGTCGGCCGCTACTTCGTGGCCCAGGTCTACTCGGACGAGTTGCGTTCCTGGAAGCCCGATCCCCGCATGTTCGACGAGGCCGTCTTCGCGCTCGGCGTACCCAAGGAGCAGACGCTGTTCGTGGGCGATACCGCCGAGGCGGACATTCTCGGCGCGCAGTCCTACGGCATCGGGCTGACGGCCCAGGTCGGTGGCAAGCAGATCGAGGGGATACGACCGACTCTCGATCTACGCGGCGTCGGCGATCTGGTCGCCGCCCTGCGCGAACGCGGCTACCTTGCCGCGTCGTAGCCCGCGCCGTTTGCGCTCCGCGCTCGGTCTGCTGGGCGCGCTGATCGCGCTGCCGCTCCTGGCCGCCTCCTGCGCCGACGACGAGCGCACGACCCTGACGGTCTTCGCCGCCGCCTCGCTCACGGACGCCTTCCAGGAGATCGCGCAGGCTTTCGAAGCCGCCCACCCGAGCGCTGAGGTGCGGTTAAGCTTCGGCGGTTCGCAGCGGCTCCGCCTGCAGATCGAACTGGGCGCCGGCGCCGACCTCTTTGCCTCCGCCAACCGTGTTCAGATCGAGCGCGCGGAGGCGTCGGGCGCGTTGCGCCCGCCCGCGCGGCGCTTCGCCGCCAACGCCCTTGCCCTCATCGTTCCCGCCCGCAATCCGGCTGGCTTGTCGAGTTTGCGCGATCTTGCCACGCTCGATGTACGCCTCGTCATCGCGGGGGAGGGCGTTCCCGCCGGCGATCTCACCCGCGCTCTGCTTGAAGCGCGGGGCCTGGCCGACGACATTTTGCGCCGCGTCGTCTCGGAAGAGGAGAGCGTGCGGCGGGTGCTGACCAAGGTCCGCCTGGGCGAGGCCGACGCGGGCTTCGTCTACAGTACCGACGCCCTAGCGGGCGGCGAGGACGTCATGTCCGTGCCCATCGACGCCGGCCAGTTCCGCAACGAGTATCTCCTGGCGCTCACGGGCGATACGGAGCACCCGGATCTCGCGGCCGCGTTCGTGGAGTTCGTCCTGGCGCCGGAGGCTCAAGCGATCCTCGCGCGTTTGGGCTTTATCCCACTCGCGGAGCTCCAGTGAACCGATGAGCGCCCGTCTGTTCACTCCCGTGCGCAGCGCTCCTTTTGGGGGCGCCCTGCTCTGGGCCAGCGCGGGGGCGCTGATGTTGTTCCTCGTCCTGCCCATCATCGCCCTCTTCGTGGAGGTGGTCCCCAACGGCGGCGCCTGGAGCACGATCTCGAAGCCGGTCGTGACGGAGGCGCTGCGCCTCTCGCTGATTACGACCGCGATCACAGTGGGCATCACTGTGGTTCTCGGTACTCCCGT
>JAPUIR010000268.1 GCA_027296805.1 Chloroflexota bacterium
GCCGATCGAGTTCCGCACGCTGCTGCGACCGATGGCGTTCGCCACTCTGCCCCTCGCCCTCCAGCTCTTCATGGCCTTGCCGGAGTTGGCCTACGGCGTGGGGCTGATCAGTCTGGTCGCCTGGTTCGGCCTCAGCGTGGCGGCCACAGAGGCCGCGATGCCTGCCGCGACTCGCAAGCAAGCCCTACTCGCCAACGGCGCTGGCTTCACCTTCGTCGCGTTGGTGATATCGGCCTTGGGCAGCGCCGCCGCCATCGCGCCCGGCGCCTTCGCGCAGGGATCGAATCTGAGTCACCTGGTCTAGCTCAGCGGGCTTCGAGTTCAGCCGATCTCGAGTTCAGTCATCGGGGCCACGGAGCCGCCGCGCCAGATGGGCGCGCCAGCCTTGCGGGCGTGGCGCCGCGTGTCGACGCCGAAGCGGGAGCCCATCGCGCAGTGCGATCGCCGCCAGGACAATGCCCGCCCCCGCCGCACCCGCGATCACCCGGCCCGGCCAGAGCGATTCCGATCGTCGCGGGCCTAAGTCACGGTCAGTGGTGGGCCGTTGGGGTCCTGACATTGAGGACAGTCTTCCCCGCTGAATGTCTCGATGTCCAGTGTCATACAGGCGAATGTTGGCAGCCCCAGGTCGCTGCGGCCGCCGCTGCGGTCGACCACGAGCCCCACGCCGATCGGTTCGCCACCCGCCTCGCGCACGGCGGCGATCGTGTCGAGCACCGATCCCCCCGTCGTCAGCACGTCATCCACGACCAGGGTGCGTTGTCCCGGGCTGAAGCTGAATCCGCGTGCGAACTCGCGACCGCCCTCGCTGCGCCGCTCCGCGAAGTAGTTGGGGACGCCCATCTGACGGGCTGTCTCGAAGGCCAGGATTATGCCGCCCGTGGTCGGTCCCACGACCAACTCCACGCCGGCCTCGGCGAAGTGCTGGGCGATCTGCCCGCAGAGGTTGGTCGTTGCTTGGGGGTCTTCGAGGAGCCGGAACTTCTCGACGTAGAGCGGCCCATGCCGCCCCGACGCGTATTGGAAATGGCCCTCCAGCACGGCGCCCACTTCGCTCAACAGCGCGAGCGGTTCCGGTGTGGGGCTCATTGCACCGCCACTCCGTCCAGGCCAACCAGGTCGCGGCTGCCCGCGCCGCCGATCCGGTCGAGCGGGAACCAGCGGAAGATGACCTTGCCCACGAACAGATCCCTGTGGATGGGCCCGAAGATATGCGAGTCCGAGCTGGCGTTGCGATTGTCGCCCAGTACGAAGTAATGCTCCGGCGGCACCACGAGTTGCGAGAGGGTATAGCTCGGGGGGGCGGTGATGTAGTCGGACTCGGCCAGCGGCGTTTGGTTCACGAAGACGACGCCCCCGCGCACTTCCACGACGTCGCCCGGCAACCCGATCACACGCTTGACGAAGTCTCGATCGTCATTGAAGGGGGAGCGGAAGACCACCACGTCGCCGCGCTGCGGTCCCCCGAAGAGGTAGTCGCCGTTGCTTTTACCGGGAACGATGGCGTCGAGCGGACCGATTTCGATCGCGCGGTAGGCGAGCTTGTTGACCAGCACGAATTGGGAGTCGCTGAGAGTTGTCTCCATAGACGACCCTTCGACCTGGAAATTCTGCACCGCCTCCCGCGCGAGCAGGAAGACAATCAAGGCCAAGATCACAGTCTCGAGGACGTCCCGCAGGGGGCCGTAGCGCAAGTTGTGGAACATCTCGCCTCTTCCGCTCCGCGAATCCAGCCTATCGCCCCACCTCCTTGCCCGGTATTGGGTGCTGGTTGGGGTCGCGGAGCGTGCGTTCACCGACCCTTTACACAATCGTCGGATGGCAAGTCGGCCCTTGATACACTCGCGGTAGATCGCCCGCCGGCCGGGCACGGTTGACTGGTCACACCGGTCGGTCAAAGAGGTTGGCCAAACAGGCTGGGCATACCCGACCGGACAACCTCCGACCGGTCATACAAGGACCTGCGCTGCATGCCTCCCGGCGCTGACGCCCCCACCGACGACGACCTGGCCGAACGCGCGAAGGCCGGGGAGCTCGACGCCTTCAACCTGCTCGTAGAGCGCTACCAACGGCCGGTCTTTGGCCTTTGCGTGCGCATGCTCTCCTCCGCCGCCGCCGCCGAGGACGCCGCCCAGGACACGATGATCTCCGCTTGGCGCGGCCTCTCGGGCTATCGCGGGGGCTCCTTCCAGGCCTGGATTCTGCGTATCGCCGGCAATCGGTGCCGGGACGAGCTGCGCAAGCGCAAGCGTCGTCCGCAGGACTCGCTCGATAGCCTGATGGAGGAACGCGGCGACGGGGCCGTGGGACCCGCCGATGGGCGCGGCCCCGAAGATCGCTCCCTGGACTCGGAGACCGGGCGGACAATTTTGGCCGGTTTGAACACGTTGCCGGAGGACCAGAAGCTGGCGATCCTGCTCTGTGACGTGCAAGGGCTTCCCTACGACGAGATTGCGCACACGATGCGCACTTCGGTGGGCACGGTGAAGTCCCGAATCAGTCGAGGCCGGGCGCGGATGCGCGACTACCTCATCGAGCGAGGGGAACTTCCGGCCCTCCAAGCACGTCTAGATCAACGCACGGGTGACCCGGCCCCAACCAGCATTGGGGCCCAAGAATGATGCCGAAACTATTGCAAGGGACTGTTGTGATCTGGGGATGGATTCGCCGCGCGCCGAACTGGTACGACGAGGCCTCGGCCTACGTCGACGGGGAGCTGTCCGCTCCACGCCGGGCGGCGTTCGAAGAGGCGCTTGGCGAGTCGCCCCAACTCCAGCGCTACCTGGACGAGCTGCAGGCGACCAAGCAGGGGATCCAGCTCCTGCCGGAGGTCGAACTGCCTCGCTCCTTCACCATCTCTATCGCGCAAGCACAGGGCACGCCCAGACTCGTGCGGCGGGAGCCGGCCACGGTCGTGGGTCGCTGGTTCGGCGGCACGACCATGGTCCGCAACGCGGCGGCCTTCTCCGTGCTGGCGGGGGCGGCGTTCGCCGCCGTGGTCGCCGTGGATATCAGCGGCGATGGTGGCGGCACCGGCGTGCTGACACCTTCGCTGACCACAGTCGCTTCGACCGCCGCCGCGGAGGTCGAGCAGGAGACGGCGGTCGCCGCCGTCGCTCCGCGCGAGGAAACGGCGCAAGCAGCGGCCGATCAATCCGCCGGCGAGGAAAGTCTGGCTCTGGCGGAGTCGTCCGAGCAAGCGTTCGCACTACCGGCCGAGCAAGCGGCCGTTACACAAGCCGATACGGTCACCTCCGACTCGGTCGCTCAAGCCGCGCTGGCCGCCCCCGCGGACGGCGAGCAAGCCGCAGCGCCGCCCCCGCAGGCGGCCGCGCCACCCAGCGAAGACGAGGCAGCGACACAGTCCGAGACTCCGGCGCAAGAGCCCAGTAGCGAGCCGACCGAGGCCATCGCCGCCGCTGCCGAGCCGGCCGACTCCGAAGAGGCGGGCAGCGCGGAGGAGGCCGCCACCGAGCAAGCAGTCGAGCAGGCAGCCGACGAGGAAGCCGTGAGCGAGCAGGCGCTGAGTGGTGCAACCGACAGCCAGGCGGTGTCGGAGGCGCTGATCGACACTCCCGACGAGGAAGCCGCCCCCGTTGCGGAGCAGCCTGTTCGCGAGTCGGAACCGGAGAGCGCTTCCAGCGCCGCGCCTGCCCGAGGCGAGGCGGTGCCGGAATCTCCCGACGAGGCCGTCACGATCGAGCGTGTTCCCGGCCAGGGCAGCGATCCCGAGGCCGACGAAGCTGCCGCGGACGAAGAGACCGCGCCGGACGTCGATCTCTCCTCCCTCTCCGACGACGACGGGGCCGAGGCGGTCCCGGAGACGGTGGAGCGAGCCCTGTCGGCAACTGCGGTCGAACCTCCGGACTCCGCCGGCGAGAACGCGTTAATAGGCCAGGCGGGCGACGATGACAGTGTGCTCCTCATCCTGGAGATCGTGTTCGGCGTCGTGCTAGGGGTCTCGCTGGCGGCCGCCGCCCTCGCGCTGCGACGGCGTACCTCCGCGAGCTAGGAGCGACGGCCGGTCCCGGGTCACATCGTCCTGTCGTGGCGCCTTCGAGCTGAGTTCGCCACATTCCGCCGCCGAGTGCCCCTCTCATCTGGAGTCGTGACATAACCAAAGATTGTTGAGCGAGGACGCGGGCAACTCCTGCGCCACGTGTGACAGGCTCTCTGCTCGCGGCGTGAGATAATCCGCTCCCAATCGGGAACGGAACGATGATCCTCTCCGATCGCGACATCAAGACCGCGCTCGCGCAAGGGCGCATAGGCGTCGACCCCAGCAGGGGGGTCGAGGAGCGCATCGGGCCGGATTCGCTCGATTTCCGCCTCGGCTCGTCGTTCCTGGTGTTCGAACGCAGCAAGCAGCCCTACATCGATGCGCGCCGTCCCGAGACCGCGGAGGGCGCGTCGCGGACCATCGATCTGGAGGAGGGCGAGCCTTTCATCATCCACCCCCACGAGCTCGTGCTGGCCACCACCCTCGAGAGCTTGCGCCTGCCCGACGATCTCGCGGCGCGTCTGGAGGGCCGATCGTCGCTGGGGCGGCTGGGCATTATCGTCCACAGCACGGCCAGCCTGTTTCACGCGGGCTGGGACGGGCACGCGACCATGGAGCTGGGCAATCTGGGCGTGATGCCGGTCGCGCTGTACCCGGGCATGCGCATCTGTGCCTTCACGTTCGAGGAGCTGACCTCGCCCGCCGAGCATCCCTACGGCAGCCGCCCGGAGCACAAGTACGGTGGGCAGGACGGCGCCTCGGGCAGTCGAATCTGGGACGAGATCCCGGAGGAGCCCGCATGATCCCCGCCGACTCCGCCCGGCGAACCTCCCGATGACCTCTCCTATCTCTCCCTATATGCGGGAAGCGCTGGACCAGGCCCGCGCAGTACTGGGCACGACGAGCCCCAACCCCGCAGTGGGGGCTGTCGTTGTGCGGGATGGGCGGGTGGTGGGCGGCGGGGCGACCCAGCCGCCTGGGGGCGCGCACGCCGAGGTCATGGCTTTGGACGAGGCCGGCGACGCCGCGCGCGGCGCCACCCTCTACGTGACGCTGGAGCCCTGTGCTCACCAGGGGCGAACGTCACCTTGCACGGACGCGATTCGGGAGGCGGGGGTAGCGGAGGTGGTGGTCGCTTTCGGCGACCCCGATCCCAAGGTCGACGGGGAGGGCATCCGCGCCCTGATCGAAGCGGGAGTCACCGTGCGAACCGGCGACGGAGCGACGCAGGCTGCGCTGCACTATGAGGCGTATGCGCACCACCGTCGAAGTGGGCGGCCTTTCGTGACCGCCAAATACGCGGCCAGCCTGGACGGGAAGATCGCCGCTACCTCGGGCGACTCGCGCTGGGTGAGCGGGCCCGAAACGCGCGCCCGCGCCCACCTCCAGCGGCCCACGTTCGACGCGATTCTCGTCGGCGTTGGGACCATCTTGCTCGACGATCCCCAGCTCACGGCTCGTCCCGGTGGCTCCAGCGAGGGCGTGCCGCAGCCGCTGCGGGTCGTGTTGGATAGCCGCGGTCGCACCCCGCTCGATGCCCGGGTGCTGCAGGAGCAGAAGTTCGCGCCCACGCTGATTGCGACCACCGACCAAAGCTCGTCGGAGTGGCGCGACGCGATCGAGGGATTGGGAGTATGCATCGCTGTGCTTGAGTCGGAGGAGGGGCGCGTCGCCCTGGGGCCCCTGCTCGACCGGCTCAGCGGCGACGGTGTGGTCTCCCTCCTGGTCGAAGGGGGTGGTCAGGTCCACGGCAGCTTCTTCGACGCGGGGCTGGTCGACAAAGTGACTGCGATCATCGCGCCGCTGATCATCGGCGGCGATTCCGCGACGGCCGTGGTGGGGCGTGGCGCGGAGCGGATGCGGGACGCGATTCGCTTGCGTGACCTCAGCGTCGAGCGACTGGGCGCCGATCTGTTGGTGACCGGATATCCGCTCGCCCCGGCGCCCGACGCCTCCGTCCGCGTCCGCGTGGCCGGAGCGGACGACTACGACGGTTTGTTGGCGCTGATCGAGGATGCGGCGGCACGCTTGGATCTGGGAGCAGACCTGGAGCGCGCCCTGGCGAACGCAGCGACGGGTGCGGGTGGCTTCTGGGTCGCGATCGAGGGGAGTGGCGAGGATGAGGCGGGGCGTGTGGTTGGCGGCGTGGCCCTGGCGTTCCACGATCCGGCTTGGCCGGAGCGAGCCGACGGGCGACATCGTGCCGGACTAGAGCAGCTCCGCGTCGCAGCCGAATGGCGCGCGCACGGGCTGGCGGTTCGCTTGCTGGAGAGCGCCGAGGCCGCCGCCGAAGGGCGGGGCTTCGCCTGGCTCACGGCCCTGCCCAGCCCAGGGCTCACGGTGCCCAGCGGCGGGCCTCCCGCTGCAGCGGGCGAGAGCGATGCATCCGGTTTGACACCGGACGACTGGCGAGCGCGGGGCTTTCGGTACTATCGCCGCAGCCCAGAAGGGGCCTCGCTTCGAATCAAACAGCTCCGTCCGGAGCCCGACTTGGAAGCGACACGCGGTCAGAGCGACCCGAGTGGGAGGACCTAAGGCGTGTTCACCGGCATCGTGGAGGAGATTGGCACGGTCCTGGAGGCCGCCGACGGGCTGCTCAAGATCGAAGCGACCACGGTGACGCAAGACACCAAGCTGGGCGACAGCATCGCGATCAACGGCGTCGATCTGACGGTGATGGAGATGACGGACTCGATGATGGCGTTCAACGTCATGCCGGAGACGTATCGCCGCTCCAACCTGATCAAGCTGAGCGCCGGAGACCGGGTCAATCTGGAACGCTCGGTGCGGCCCACCGACCGGCTGAGCGGGCACATCGTGCGGGGCGTGGTGGAGACGACCTGTCGCATCGCGGCGATCGAGCCGGAGGTGGACGCGGTCGTCGTGCACTACGAAGCGCCGGCCGACTATCTGCGCTTCATCGTGGTCAAGGGGCCGGTCTGTCTCGATGGGACGAGTCTGACCGTGGTCGACAAGACGGAGACGACGTTCGCCGTGTCGCTGGTCCAATATACTCAGGAGCACACGAACATCCTGGGCCGAGAGATCGGCGACGAGGTGAACCTCGAGACGGATATTCTTGCTCGCTACGTCGCGGAGCTGCTCGCGGCGCGGGGACTCTCGGCCTAACGATTGGGAGCGGTTCATGGCCTCACGCAAGCGCACCTCGAACGGGAAGAGCGATCAGAGCGACGGTCCGCGCAGTCCCTTCGTGAGCGTCGAAGGGGCGATTGAGCAGTTTCAGCGCGGCGAGCCGATCATCATCACGGAGGGCGAGGACCGCGAGAACGAAGGCGATATCTGCCTGCCGGCGCAGTTCGTCACGCCGGAGTGGATCAATTTCATGGCCAAGTACGGCCGCGGGTTGATCTGCGTGGGAATGGGGACCGAGCGGCTGGACGCGCTGGGCCTCAAGCTGATGGTGGAACAGCCGGACGGCGGCTCCTCCGGCAGCAGCGCGTTCACCGTCTCGGTAGAGGCGCGCAACGGCGTGGGGACGGGCGTCTCGGCCGCCGATCGGGCACGCACCATCCACGTCCTGATGGATCCCAACGCAACCGCGGCCGACATCGTGCAGCCGGGCCATATGTTCCCGCTGCGCTCACGCGATGGCGGCGTCCTGGTGCGAGCCGGCCACACGGAGGCCGGCACCGACCTCTGCCGTCTGGCGGGGCTTCAGCCGGGGGCCGTGCTCTGCGAGATCATGAAGAGCGACGGCGCGATGGCACAGTTGCCGGAGCTGAAGCGGTTCTCGCGACGTCACAAGATCCCGATGCTCCGGATCGAGCAGTTGATCCAGCACCGGCTGCGCACCGAGCGCCTGATTGAGCGGGTGGCGGACGCCAATCTGCCCACGCGGTTCGGCAGCTTCCGCATCATCGGCTACAAGGTGAAGGGTGAGTTGGAGGAGCACATCGCGCTGGTCATGGGCGATGTCGCGACGCGCGAGCCGGTCCTGGTTCGGGTGCACTCCCAGTGTCTGACGGGCGATCTGCTGGGCTCGCTGCGCTGCGACTGTGGCGACCAGATGGAGATCGCGCTGGAGCGGATCGCCGCCGAAGGCCGGGGCGCGTTCGTCTATATGCGGCAGGAGGGGCGCGGGATCGGGCTGCACAACAAGATCCGGGCGTACGCCTTGCAAGACGAGGGCATGGACACGGTGGAGGCCAACCTGGCGCTGGGCTTCCCGGAGGACCGCCGCGACTACGGGATCGGGATGCAGATCCTGCGCGACCTGGGCATCCACAAGATCCGGCTGCTGACCAACAACCCGGCCAAGCGCCACGGGCTCTCTGGCTACGGCCTGGAGGTGGAGGAGCGGCTCCCGATCGAAGCGCGGCCCAACCCGCACAACATCCGTTACCTGGCGACCAAGCAGGAGAAGATGGGGCACTTGCTGGAGGATGCGGAAGTCGCGAAGGAAGTCTCGCGAGGGCGGGCGGAGGCGAAAGACGCGTCCGCGAAGGATGACGACATCGGGCAGACAGCCGGATAGCGCGGCATGGCCAACATCCACCGGGGCAGCGAGGACGCGAGCGGTCTGCGCTTCGCGGTCGTGGTGGCGCGCTACAACGACTTCATCACCAAGCCGCTACTCGACGGTTGCCTGCGTACGCTGGCGGAGGCCGGCGCTGCGTCGGACGATGTGGACGCGTACTGGGTGCCGGGCGCGTTCGAGATTCCGATCGTCGCCCAGCAGGCCGCGCGCAGCGGCCGCTACGACGCGGTGATCTGCCTGGGCGCCGTGATCCAGGGCGAGACCGATCACTATCGGCTGGTCGCGGAAGAGGTGGCACGCGGGATCGCGCGGGTTGGTCTGGAGACTGGCGTCGCCTGCATCTTCGAGGTGCTTGCTACGCCAACCACTGAACTGGCCGTCGCGCGAGCGGGCGGGGATGCCGGGAACAAAGGCGAAGAGGCGGCCTTCGCGGCCATCGAGACGGCGCGCGTGCTGGGCGAGGTTGCGGACGGCTAGCGCACCTCGGATTTCGACTTCGGGAACCAGCTTTGCTTGTGATGGATTTCCCGTTGTCTGACCTGGGAAAGAGGGGTAGCATGCGCAGGCTTTCATAGATTTCGTTAGATTTGGGTACATTTTGCCGACTCCGGACACTCGTTCCAACGTCGATCAACCAGAGTGGCTCAGCCTGGGCGACGCCAGCCGGGCGCTGGGCGTCAACAGCTCCACGCTGCGGCGCTGGGCGGATGCGCGCCTGGTGCGCACGTTTCGCACGCCCGGCGGCCACCGCCGTTTCTCGGCCAGCGACCTCGACCGCTTGATGGGGGCCGGGGTCGACCCGGCCCAGGAGCTTGACGACGAGGCGGTCGCCCGCATCCGCGAACGCTTACAGCGCGACGCCGGCTCCGATCGCAGCTGGCTCGACCGGCTGACGCCCGAGGCCCGGCGGGATCTGGGCGACCTGGGCCGGCGCATGGTGCATCTGCTCGAAGGCTATGTGGCGCCCGAGGCCGAGGACCTGCCAGCGTTGGAGCTGGAGGCGGCGGAGATCGGTGGTCGCTACGCGGAGCTGCTGCATCTTGCCAACGTGACACTGACCGAAGCGGTGACGGCGTTCGCCTATTTCCGTCGGGGACTGGACGAGGCGTTACGCGCCTACGCCGGCCGCCAGGGCATGAGCGGCGATGCGGCCGATGCGCTGTGGGAGAAAGCGGCCACGTTGGAAGACCGGGTGTTGGTGGCCTTGACCGCCTCCTACGAACAGCGTTTCCCGCTCCCGTCCTCCCCGACCGAAGGGGAGCGCTAGCGATGGCGTACTACCCGGTGTTCATCGACACGGTTGGAAAGAAGGTCCTCGTGATCGGCGGGGGCAGGGTGGGGTTGGAGAAGACGACCGGCCTGATCAACGCCGAATTGGCTTCCATCACCGTGATCAGCCCGAAGCTGGAGCCCGCGCTCGAGGAGTGGCGGCGGTTGGGTCGTATCGAGCACCAGGCGCGGGCTTACCGCGAGGGCGACATGGCGGGCTTCGATTGGGTGATGATCGCCACCGACGACGGCCTTGCGAACGCCGAGATCCAGGCGGAGGGCCGCCGCCGCGGAATCTGGGTTAACGCCGCCGACGACCCGCAGCACTGCGACTTCATCTTGCCCTCTGTCGTGCGGCGGGGGCCGATCACGATCGCGATCTCGACCGGGGGTGGCAGTCCGGCCATGGCGCGCCGGGTGCGTGAGGAGCTGACGGACTACTTCACAGAGGACTTCGAGGCGCTGGGGGAGCTGTTGGCGGAGGTGCGTCGGGAGCTGAAGAGTCGCGGCGCGCTGAAACACATCCCTCAGGAGAGCTGGCAGTCCGCGATCGACGGGCCGCTGCGAGCCCTCCTCGCCCAGCGCCGCTGGGGCCAGGCGAAGGCGCGGCTTTATGCGGGACTTGGCCCCGCCGTCTTGCCGCAGCCGCAGCCCGCGAGCCGGCCTGCGGGGCTAGAGGCACCGACAGGGTTGGCGGCGCGAACGGCGGTGGCGGAATGACGTTGATCGGGGCGGGGTTGAGCCATCGCACGTCGCCCATCGAGGAGCGGGAGCGCTTCGCGCTGTCGACGCTGGAGCTGCCCGCCGCGATGGCGCATTTCGGCGCCGCCTTCGGACACACGGTCATCCTCTCCACCTGCAACCGCACGGAGATTTACGTCCACCCCAGCGAGCGTGAGATCGAACCGCTCGAACTGCTACTCGAGCTGGCCGCGTTCAAGCGGATTGAGCTCGATCCGCTGCCGCGCTTCTACGGCCTGCGCGGCCGCGAGGTGCCGGAACATCTCTTCCGCGTAGCGGCGGGCATCGATTCGATGGTGTTGGGGGAGAGCGAGGTGCTGGGGCAGGTGCGGTCCGCCATGAGCGCGGCCCACGAGGCCAAGACGCTCGACCACACGTTGTCGCGTTTGGTGCACGACGCGCTGCGAGCGGGCCGGCGCGCGCGCTCGGAGACGCACATCGGCCGCTATGCGGTCTCCGTCAGCAGCGCGGCGGTTTCGCTGGTGCGGACGCATGTCCCGGACTGGCGCAACAGCCGGGCACTGGTGGTGGGCGCCGGAGCAGCGGGCAAGCTGGCGGCGCGGGCTTTGCGCGATCAGGGCGTCGATCGCATCGTAGTGACCAGCCGGACGCAGGAGCGCGCCGCCGACGTCGCGGCCTACCTGGGCGGGCGGGTCGTGCCGTTTCGCGAATTGGAGACGGCGCTGGCCAACGCCGACGTCGTGATCACTTCCAGTTCGGCGGAGGACTACCTGATTACTCCGGAGCTCGTGGCGCGCTCGCGGGGAGCGGTGGAGACGCCCGTGGTCTTCATGGACGTGGCGGTACCGCGTGACGTG
>JAPUIR010000269.1 GCA_027296805.1 Chloroflexota bacterium
GTAGGAGGGCATGACACAGACGTCCGCAGCGCGGTAGTAGGTGGGGAGCTCCGCGCGGGGCAAGGTGCCTACGAAGCGGACCCTGTCGGCGACGCCCACGGCTTCGGCCAGCTCGCGCAGCTCCGCGATGTCCGCTGAGGCCGCGTCTCCACCCGCGACGATCGCCGTGAACGGCTGATCGAGCTCCGTGACGGCGAGCGCCTGGATCAGGATGTCGACGCCCTTGAGCGGTTCGATCCGGCCGACGAACAAGACGAGTAGTTCCTCACCAAGCTTGAGTTCGCGCTTGGCTTGGGCGCGGTCGCCAGGACAGAAGCGTCCGAGATCGACGCCGGCCGGCACGATGGAGACGCAGTCGCGATGCGCTCCGTAGAGCTGGACCAAGAAGTCGCGTTCGTGGGGCGTGGCGCAGATCAGACGGTCGGCGTGCCGCACCACGGTGCGCTCGCCTTCGATCCGGAAGGGGGGCTCATGCTCGGCGCGATTGGCCCGGTTCTTCACCTCGCCCAAGGTATGGAACATCGCGACGTGCGGGATGCGCCAGCGATCGGCCAGGTCGATTCCGCTCAGCCCAGAGAGCCAGTAATGAGAGTGGACCAGGTCGTACGCCCGACCGTTGTCAGCCGCGTAGCGTGCCACCCCGCGGCTGAAGTCGTCGATCCAGTCGTAGACCTCCAGGGGGCTGAGCTCCTGGACCGGACCGGCGGGAACGTGGATCAGGCGGACGTTGTCGCTGACCTGAACGACCGCCGGCTGGCCCTCCTCAGTGGCGCGGGTAAAGATGTCGACTTCGCAGCCGCCGCTCCCAAGCTGGGCGGTCAGCTCCGCGATGTAGACGTTCATCCCACCGGCCTTCGTGCCGCCGGGGCTGGCGAGCGGTGAGGTGTGGGTGCTGAGGAAGGCGAGCCGCTGGAGATGGTGAGTCATCGCGAGCCCGCCTCGCGCGTTGGCTGCCGCGTCAATTGCAGGCGTGTGACCGGCGACGCCTTGGCGCCCATCTGAAACTTGTACTCCTCGTCGCCGCGCAGAAAGTTCACCGCTTGAAGACCGTTCTCGATCGCCTCCCGCACGCAGAAGACCTTGGACGCGATGCCCACAGAGAGCGCGCGGAAGTCCGGGTCGTAGCCGCTGTTGTAGAGCATGAGCTGGCCGCCGGAGACGAAGCAGAGCACGGTCGCGACGCGCTTGCCGTCGAGCAGTAAAAAGTAGAGCTGGATCTGTCCGGCGTCGGCCAACCGACCGATGAGGGTATGGAAGAAGGCCGCCATCTGCTGTGTCATGAATTGGGCCTTGTCGCCGCGCGAGGAGGTCATCATGCGCAAGAAGTCGGGCAGCCGTTCGCGGACTTGCTCCGGATCACTCAGCACCTCAATGTCGACGACGGCCTTGCCGTCGCGCAGATTACGGAGCTTGCGCCGGACCTCGTGGCGGTAGCGCTTGCGCAGGCCGGAGACGTAGGACTCCCAGCCGTCTGGGAGCGGAATCACGGGGCAGACCGCTTCCGTCTCCGAGGTCACCGACCAGCCGCGGGACTCCGCTTTGGCCGGCAGCAGAGCAGCTGTCGTGGAACCTTCCGCCAAGCCGCGCAGATCGGCGCGCTCCGTCTGCAGAGCGTCGAGCCGGTCCAGCAAGGCATCGACGACCTGCTCGGCCTTGCCGTCCGCGCTGAGCACGTCCATGTAGTCGCAGACCTCGAAGTCGCCGACGAAGCGAACGACGCCGTCGACGCGCTGGAGCGGCATCACGCCGATCAGGGTGTCGTCCTCGTAGACCGCGGAGAGGTCCAGCTCGCGGTCGTCGCCGAAGACCTCCCACCAGCCGATCTGGAACTCCGGTGTGACGAACGGTCCGGCCGGAGGCTGGGTGGCGTCCCACAGTGCCCGCCACTCGGCTGCGATCGCGTCCCAGGTCGCTGGCTCGGTGCGAACACTCATCGACGGTTCCTACCCACGCCCAGGACTGACGAAGGCGAGGAATTCCTGGCGGGTCTCCACCTGGCTCTGGAAGGTGCCGCGCATGGCCGAAGTGACCATACGGCTGCCGGGCTTCTTGACCCCGCGCATCGTCATGCAGAGGTGCTCCGCTTCGATCGCGACGGCGGTACCGTCGGGCTCCAGCGCCTCCATCAGCGAATCCGCGATTTGGCTGGTAAGCCGCTCCTGGAGCTGCGGCCGGCGAGCCAGCACCTCCACCAAGCGAGCGATCTTGCTGATGCCCACGACGCGGCCCCGCGGCACGTACGCCACGTGGGCGATGCCATGGAAGGGCAGAAGGTGATGCTCACACATGGAGTAGAAGGGGATGTCGCGCAGGACCACCATCTCGTCGTGGCCCTCTTCGAAGCCCACCCGGAGCAGACCGTTGGGGTCTTGCTGCACGCCCCCGAAGATCTCCGCGTAGGATTCGGCGATTCGCCGTGGCGTCTCCACCAGACCCTCGCGGTCCGGATCCTCGCCGATCGCGAGCAGGAGCTCTCGGACCGCCGCCCGGATCCGATCCTTATCGATTGCGTCAGGGACGGGTTCGGTGGTCATCCGCTGCGAACCTCCCGCGCCAGCACGGGCAGGGCCCCGGCGGCTATCCAGATCTCGGCCGGCATCGTGCCGACGGGCTCCCCGTCGACCGACACACTCATGGTCACTTCCGGTTCGATAATCACTCGCTTCGCCGTACCGTAGCGCACGCCTGGACGCTGGATGTGCGACCCCCGATATACCCGGGCGAGAACGTTGAACAGGTCCCAGCGCGACATGCCCGGCACAATCACGGCTCCAGCATCCCATCGGTTGTGCTGGCTCCCGGTCCGGCATACATCCCGCCTCCGACCCAAGCGGCGTTCAGTACCAGGAACTCCACGAGTGTGAGTGACACTTGGGACGGGCACCCGCGGCGCGCAGGGCGACGATGGCCTTGGGCCACACACGCCGGGTTCGGCCGCCGCCGGCCTGGGGATTGACGATGATTTTGGCGCTCCGCACCGCTAGTCCAGTGCGGCTTCGGCCGCCTCCAGCGTGTTCGGGATCTCGATGAGGTCGGGTTCGATCGCCAGGGCGACGTCTGGATCCTTCAAACCGGAGCCCGTGATGACACAGACGACCTGCTTGCCCGCCAGATCAACGCCGCTCTCCGCCAGCGAAAGCAGCCCCGCGACCGAGGCCGCGGAAGCGGGCTCGCAGAAGACGCCCTCGTCGCGGGCGAGGCGCCGATAGGCATCCAGAATCTGTTCGTCGCTGACGGCCTGGATCGCACCGCCGGACTCGTCGCGCGCCCGGATCGCACCCTCCCAGGAGGCGGGCTTGCCGATCCGGATCGCGGTCGCGATGGTCTCTGGGTGTTCCACGGGCGCGCCCTGGACGAGCGGGGCGGCGCCCGCCGCTTGGAAGCCGAACATGCGCGGCGTACGGGAAGCCTTCTCGGCCTGGTAGTACTCGCGATAGCCCGCCCAGTAGGCGGTGATGTTGCCCGCATTGCCCACGGGGATGCAATGGAGGTCCGGAGCGTCGCCCAGCGCATCGACGATCTCGAGCGCGGCGGTCTTCTGCCCGGCGATGCGGTGTGGGTTGACGGAGTTGACCAAGGTGATGGGGCGACGCTTCGTGATCTGTTGAGCCAGGGTGAGGGCGTCGTCGAACGAGCCATCGACGGAGAGGATGCGGGCGCCGTGCACGATCGCTTGGGCCAGCTTGCCCTGGGCGATGTTGCCCCGCGGCACGATCACGTAGCAGCGCAGACCGTAGCGCGCGGCGTAGGCGGCGGCGGAAGCGCTGGTGTTGCCGGTGGAGGCGCACATCACAGCGGTCGCGCCCTCTTCCAGCGCCTTGGCCACGGCGACCACCATGCCGCGATCCTTGAACGAGCCGGAAGGGTTGGTGGACTCCAGTTTGAGATGCACCTCGGCCCCGGTCGCTTCCTCCAGGGAGGGTGCGCGGACCAGTGGGGTGTCCCCCTCGCCCAGGCTGATGCGCGGAGTCGCTTCCGTGAGGGGAAGGTACGCCCCGTAGCGGGCGATCACGCCGGGCCGCGGCGCGTCGGACGGGGCGGTGGGATCAGGCATCCGGTCCGGCCTTCGTGCGACCGTATCCGCGGATCTCGCGAATCTCTTGTTCCAAGTCCGACACCTGCTGGCGCCTGACTTTCTCCTGCAAGGCAAGGAAGCGCTCGGCCTCCTTGCGGGAGGAGTCGGCCGCCTCATCGACGCTATGCCGCAGCTCGCCCAGCGTCCGCTCGTGCTGGTCTCCGCGGGCCCGGGCAAGCTGCACGTGTCGCTCCATCTCGGTCAGGCGGGCGGACATTGCTTCGTTGTCGCGGGCCATTTCGTTGGCGCGCTCCATCGTCGCGTCCTGCGATTGACGGACTGCATCAAAACGCTCGCGCAGCGCTTCCAGCTCCTCCGCCATCTCCGCGCCGCGGTTGGCGGCTTCCTGTACCCGCCGCAGGCCGTCGTTGATTTGGTCGACACGCTCGCGCAGATCGTCAAAGCCGCGCTGCAGCTCTTCCTGGACCTGGGCCGCCGTCCGCGCATCGCCCTGCATGCGGCGCTGCGTCTCGGCGTTGGCCGCGAGGCGCGCGTCGATGCCGCTGAGGTTGAGGTCGGCCTGTTCGAGCCGCTGCACCATCAGCGCGACCTCTTCCTGGAGACGTCGGGTGAGGTCTTCGACCAGCCCCAGCTTCTCCGTCACGCCGGCCGCGGCCTGCTCCGCGAACTCCGTGCGGCGGCGCAGCTCCCCTCGTTCGTCCCGTTCGGCTTGCATCTCGGCTCGGAGCTGGCGTGTGAACAGCTCGCGCTGCTCCGTGTCCTGGCCCGATGCGCCCTGCGCCCGGTCGATGCGCTCTCGCAGCATGCGGATCTGCTCCGGCAGCTCCGTCAGCAGCTCGACTTGGGCGGCGAGATTCGTGCCGCCGTGGTCGGCACGCTGCTGCTGCTCCTGTACGTCCCAAAGTTGGGTCTGATTCTGCTCGGCTTGGTCGCCGTACTCGCGCAGTTGCGCCTTCACTGTGCGCAGCTCGCTCTCGAGCCACTCCACCATGCTCTGGAACGATTTGGGGTCAGGCGCGGGCGAGGTCATGCGCGTGCTGTTTCCATGCGAATGCGGACCCCGATATCGTGCACGGACTCCATGCCACGTACGGCCTCACGGAAGGCGTCCAGGTCGGCTTCTTTCGTTTCGTGCGTGGTCATGATGAGCTCGGCGGTGCCCGCGACGGCGTCGGCCTCCACCTGGATCAGGGAAGCGATGCTGGTCTGGTGCTCCGCGAGCAGACGGCCCAGATCCGCGAGGACGCCGGGGCGATCGTATACAACCATGCGCAAATAATATGGCATGCGTAGCTCGCCAATGGGGCGGATGCAGGCGGGAGGGTCGGAAGGGCGCAGCGGCCGGGGTTTCTGGCCGGCGGCAATGCCGTAGGCCACGTCCAGCACATCGGCGACGACCGCGCTCGTGGTGGGCCCCGCGCCTGCACCTTCGCCTTGGAAGATGGCGCGGCCCAGCAGGTCACCTTCGACGGCGACGGCGTTGAGCACCCCGTCGACCCGCGCCAGCGGCTCAGAGCGGGGCACGAGCGTGGGATGTACCCGCGCCTCCAGGGTGTCCGGCTGCCCCTCCACGCGCTGGGCGGTGGCGAGTAGCCGAATCACATAGCCGAGGTCGGCCGCGTAGCGAAAGTCGCGCGCGGTGAGCTGGGTGATGCCCTCACAGTAGATCTCGTCTGGAGAGACGGTGGTGTGAAAAGCGAGGCTGGCGAGGATGGCCAGCTTGTAGGCGGCGTCGGTGCCTTCGACGTCGCTGCTGGGGTCGGCCTCCGCGTAGCCCAGCCGCTGGGCTTCAGCCAGGGCGTCCTCGTAGGAAGCACCGTGTTGGGCCATCGCGGTCAGCATGAAATTCGTCGTGCCATTGATGATCGCCTGGAGGCGCTGCACCTCGTTGGCCTGCAGGTCGCGCTTCAGCGGCGAGATGATCGGGATGCCGCCACCGACGCTGGCCTCGTACTCGAGCTCCACGGACTGCGCCTGCGCCAATGCCAACAGCTCCGGGCCGTGTTTGGCCATGACTTCCTTGTTGGCCGTGACGACGTGTTTGCCGCTCCGCAGCGCGGCGCGGATGCAATCGAGCGCGGGTTGCTCGCCGCCCATCAATTCCACCGTGATCGCGATGTCGGGGGCGGTCGCTACCGCGATGGGGTCTTGGGAGAGCGTCACGTCGCCGAGAGGGAGGCTGCGCTCGCGCTCGACATCGCGTACAGCGACGCGGCGAACTTCTAGCGCGCGCCCCCCGCGGCGGGTGTACACCTCCGCGCGAGAAAGGAGCGTGTCGAACACGCCGGCGCCCACGACGCCAAGACCCAACAGGCCAATGCCAATCGCGTCGCTTGAGCTGGGGTTCGGCATGCGGCCTCCCTGTACCGGGGCGGACGTCTACTCGGCGGACTTATCCTCGGACTCGGGCTCGTCACTCGTGGCCTCGGGCTCATCGCTGGAGGCTTCGGGCTCATCGCTGGTGGCCTCGGGCTCGTCACTCGTGGCCTCGGGCTCGTCGCTGGAGGCTTCACTGCTGTCGCCGTCATCAGCGGCGGGTTCCATCTCGGCAGCGGGCTCATCCTCGGACGCGGATTCGTCGCTCCCGGCGTCGGGCTCATCGCCGGTGGCCTCGGCGCTGGGCGTTTCGCTGCTCTCGCCGTCATCGGCGGCCGCTTCCAGCTCGGCCGCGGGTTCATCCTCGGACGAGGGTTTGTCGCTCGTGGTCTCCGCGCTCGTCGCTTCGGGCTCGTCGCTGGTGGCTTCGGCGCTCGTCTCGGGTTTGACCTCGGGGGTCGTTTCGGTGGCGGGGGCAGCGCTCACTTCGTCGTCCGCGGGCTTCGTGGCGGCCTCGTCGACGGCGGCTTCGGTAGGACGGGACTCGTCGTCAGGAGTGGGCTTGGCATCCGGGCGCCG
>JAPUIR010000027.1 GCA_027296805.1 Chloroflexota bacterium
TCCTGTTCTGGGCCCTGAGCTTTATCGGAATCTTGGCGTTCTTCGTGATCGTCGCCGACGCCGGCTTGGTCTTCCTGGAACGCCGATCGCTGCAAAACGTGGCCGACGCGTCCGCTCTGGCGGGCGCGCGGGAACTCTACCTGGCCGGCGCTCTTGCCGGCGAGGCGGAGGCGATCCAGTTCGCCTCCGAGAGCGACGGCGACCTGACCGGCAACAGCGCGACCGCATCCAACCTGACGGCGCAAGTCAGCTCCACCGTGCAGGACGATTCCGCCAGTATCTTTGGCGGCGGGTTCTTGGGCTTCGGTTCCCCGTCCGTCAGCGCGACCGCGACCGCTCGGGTCGCGGCGTCTGTCTTGCCCGGTCCCGGCGTGTTCTGTGTGGGCACGCACATCGAGACCGTGACCAACGCACAGACGATCAACAGCGAACAGTTGCCTGCCCCGCTGCAGTTCGTCTGGCAGCTGCCGTATGGCGATCCGCTGGACGATCCCCCACTGCCGGGCACCCTGCTGGGAGGGGACCCTGGCTTCTACACGATCCTCCGCTTCGGCGCCGGCTCCGGCAGCAACGCGGGCTACGTCGACATCGGCGATGAGGGGGGCGCCAGCCAGGCCGTGCGCCGCTGCTTCCAGTACGGCTCCGCGCAGGGCCTGCAAGCCGTGGAGCCCACCCAGACGGGTATCAGCGCCGGGCCTGCGGCGCAGGGTCTACAAGCCCGGCTCCAGGCCGCGCGCGACCCTGATCGCAACTGCTACACCTGGGAGGACATCCGCACCAGTCTTCTCGCCGCCGATTTCAACGACGACGCGACCCTGGAAGCGGAGTGGCGATGCAGCCCGTACGTGGATCAGAACACTTCTGTGGTCCTGATTCCGGTGACGACGCTGCTGTTCACCGAGGGGCAAGGCAGCTCCACGGTGGACATCTACTTCGACGGCGACGCGCTCCAGTATGAGCTGGCCTACTTCTGGCTCGACGCCGAGCGCACCTTCGCGGACACCGACGCGAACAGGTGGAAGTTCGACGGTCCACAGGGCCAAATCGAGATTGAAGGCGTGTTCTTGAGTCCGTTCCTGACGGAACTCATCCGCAATGACGGTAGTGGTTCAGGCGGCACGGTCGCCTGTGTCGCCGGCCAAAGCCAAGGATGTTTCTTGGAGCTGATTCGCTGAGCTCGGGAAACTCCGGGCGTGTTTGAAGGGATGACAAAATGCAGCGTCAACTGACGAATCCAATGACGATGATCCAGGGCAGCAACAAGTTCGCCTTGTTCATCGCGCTGGGCCTGGCCGTTGCAGCGGGAGTCGTGGTCTTCGCGATTCTGCGCTCCAACAGCTCGGAGCAGTCCACCTTCGTGGCCGGCACGGTCACTGTGGTGACCGCCACCGAGGGGATCCCCGCCGGGACCCGCATCGAGCCCGGCATGCTCCAGTTCACCGAGGTCTCGGAGGAAGGGCTGGCGCCCGGCGCGTTGGCCAACCCCGATCTGGCCATCGGTCAGATTGCGCGGATCCCGATTCTGGAGGGTGAGCCGATCCTCGCGGGCAAGCTGACCTCCAATCTGCAAGCCGGCTCCGGCCTCAGCTTCATCATCCCGGACGGCCGTCGCGCGCTTGGCGTGCGGATCGACAAGGTGATCGGCGCTGGCGGCTTGCTCCGCCCCGGTGACCGCGTTGACATCTTCGCGGTCGTGAGCGTTCCCACCTTCTCCGTCGTGACCGGCGAGGTCGTGTCGGAACCCAACCGCCCCATCATCGTGGCGCAAAACATTGAGGTTCTGGCCGTGGAGCAGGAGCTGCAGCGCGTGCTTCCCACCCAGGCGAACGTGGAGCGGACGAATGAGACGGGTGGCACGCTCTCTGACCAGGCGGACGCACAGCCGCTGAGCAGCGTGGTCACCCTGGCCGTGACCCCCACCGAGGCCCAGACTTTGCTGTTGGCCGAGGACGCTGGCACCATTCGGCTCGCGCTGCGCGGGCTCGGTGACGACGCCGTCGTGGCCACACCAGAGGCGGTCTTCAGCGACGTGGTCGCTGACGTCTCGGCCTACCCCGTGGGCGAGGACACCAGCTTGAGTTACGTGGTCCCGGTCGGCCTGCGGGCCATGGCCGTGTCGGTGGACAAGGTGATCGGCGCGGGCGGCCTGATCCGCCCCGGCGACCGGGTGGACATCCTGGCGGTGCTTGAGGTGTCGCTCGCGATCGATGGCATCGGCGTTGTCGACGGTTCCGCACGGGCGATCACGCTGCAACAGAACGTCGAAGTCCTCGCGGTTGAGCAGGCGCTCGAAAACCTGACGCCGGCTGAGGGCGCCACCGAGGTGGCGGGGCAGCCCGCCGCGCAGCCCAGCGCCACTGTGGTGACCCTGGCCGTGAGCCCAGAGATGGCGCAAGCGATCTTCCTCGCTGAGGAAGAGGGCTCGATTCGGCTCTCCGTGCGGGCGCCCGGCGACGACGAGGTCCGGCCGATCGCCAGCACGGCCTTCTTCTCTATCCGCAATCTGTTCGGTCCCGTCTCACTGGTGGCGGCCGACGGCAGCGTGGATTTGCTGGGACTGAGCGAGTAACAGGCGCGACGACGGACGACCCGTCCGAGCCACACCGGGAGGAACCCAATGGGACGCAATCGCCTGCTGATGATTCTGGACGCCGACGCGAAGTCGCGTGAGCGGACCGCCGATCTGCTACGGGACGCACCGTACGCGGTCGTGGCCGACACGGACTACGGACGCGAGGCCCACGCCATCGCGGAAGAGACCCAGCCGGAGCTGCTGCTGGCGGCGATCGAGCATCCGATCGAGGACTCGCTTCGCACCGTGCAGGAGATTGCCTCCTCCTTGTCCGCTTGTGAG
>JAPUIR010000270.1 GCA_027296805.1 Chloroflexota bacterium
GCCCACACACTCGAATACGCCGCTTCCGCATCCGTGGGATCGTACGGATCGCCGTTGGCCCAGGTCCGCTCCGGGATCCCCGCCGGCACGGGGCGCGCCGCGCCGCGTTCCAGCACCACCTCTGCGCCCCCAAGATCGGCCGGCGTCAGGATGCGCGGAGTGGTGGGCACCGCGCTGACGGCATCCTCCGTGGTCCCTGCGGCGTCTGTGCTTGCATCGGGGCTCCCCGTTGCGGCGCCCGTGGCCGCTTCCCCGCTCTGCGCAGAGTCGCCGCCCGTGGCGTCCCCCGCCCCGCCGTCAATCGCCGCCGCGTCCGACGTGGTTTCGGGGCTTTCGGCCGCCGCGCCGCCGCCGGGCTCCGTGACGCTGCTTGCCGCTTCGCCGTCGCCATCGTCCAGGAGCGCATCCACACCAAAGAACACACCCACCCCCAGCCCGGCCAGCAGCGCGACCGGGAAGAGCAAGCGCGCAAGCGCGCCCAGGTTGAACTGCGGTCGCCGCCAAGGACGTCGATCGCGCGGGAGTCGCAGCGGACGGCCTGGGTTGTACGGTCGGTCGTTCTGTCCCCGCACGCGCACGGAGGCGCCGGGGATCTCTCGATACCCGCGCCGCGGAGCCTGGGGACGTCGGTCGGACATGGCGTGATGCTACGGGGCGCCCCCGGCTTTGCCTACCGGAACGCCGCCGCTCCCGCGATCACTCCCACCGTCCTTAATGGTACTCCGCGCCGCGACTACAATGGATGCGATGGAGACCAAAAGCATCCGCTGCCCCAACTGCGACGGGTCGATGGACGTTGGCGTGCCGCCTGATGAGGGGCACCCACGACGAGTCGTCACCCTCTGCCGCCATTGCGACTACGACCTCGTTGTCTCCCGCGAGAAGGACGGCATGCGCATTCGCGCTTGCATGCGCTGGGAGACCACCTGTCCATACTGCAAGGAGTCGACGATCGCGCGCGTCCCACCCAAGGGCACGCTCCGGCGCAAGGAGCTAACGCCCTGCGAGTCCTGCCGCCGCCCGTTGATCGTGGAGCGCCGCGAAGAAGGCAAAATCGTCCTGCGCGCGCATCGGGGCCTGATCGAGGGCGCGCTCCTCTGAGCGCAATCGCCGCTCTTCGTAAGACGGACTACGTCCGACGTGGTCGAGCCGTATGCGGTATCTCGGGCGAGCGGTATCATTCCCGGCACTCAGGACGGCGCGCTGGCGAGCCTTCGCAACGGGTCGTCTCGCCTGGGCGGCAGAATCGAGGATCTGGTGGCTAACAGCGTCGACCAAGAAGCGATCGAGGCGCACGCGCGATGGCGCGGCAAGGTGGACTACGTCTCGAAGGTCGTCGTCACGAACAACGATGAACTAAGCATCGTCTACACGCCGGGTGTCGCCGCGCCCTGCCTCGAGATCGAGAAGCATCCCGAGACCGTCCGTCTCTACACCGGCATCGCCAACCTTGTCGCCGTCGTCACCGACGGCTCCGCCGTTCTTGGGCTGGGCGACATTGGCCCGCAGGCAGCGCTCCCCGTCATGGAGGGCAAGTGCGTGCTCTTCAAGGAGTTCGGCGGTGTCGATGCCATCGCGATCGCGCTGGACGTGCACACCGCCGAGGAGATCATCCAAGTGGTCAAGGCCATCGCGCCCTCCGTCGGGGGAATCAACCTGGAAGACATCAAAGCGCCCATCTGCTTCGAGGTCGAAGCCGCGCTCCACGATGCACTGGACATCCCCGTCATGCACGACGATCAGCACGGTACCGCGATCGTCGCGCTGGCCGGGCTGATCAACGCGCTCAAAATCACCAACCGCGAGCCCAAGGACACGCGTACCGTCATGCTCGGCGCTGGCGCCAGCTCCATCGCCGTGGCCAAGCTCCTGCGCGAATACGGCGTGCAGGAGATCGCCATGCTCGACAGCAAGGGCCTGCTCTGCGTCGACCGCGACGACATGAACGAGTACAAGCAGGAGATCGCCGCTTGGAGTGGCTTCGAGAAGGGCGCCGACGGCACAATCCCTCAGATCTCCAGCGTGATCAAAGGCGCCGATCTCTTTATCGGCCTCTCCGGGCCCGGCCTCGTCACCCGTGATGACATCGCCGCCATGAACGACAACGCCCTGGTCTTCGCGATGGCTAATCCCACCCCGGAGATCATGCCCGACGAAGCCGCCGCCGCGGGCGCCCTGATCGTCGCCACCGGTCGCTCCGACTTCCCCAACCAGATCAACAACGCCCTCGGCTTTCCCGGCATCTTCCGCGGCTTGCTCGACGGCAACATTCCCCGTGTCGAGAACCGGCACAAGCTTGCCGCCGCGCACGCCATCGCCGCGTTCGTGGAGAACCCCACTCCCGACGAGATCGTGCCCAGCATCTTTGCGGAGGGGTTGGGCCAGGCCGTCGCGGACGCGGTGATGAACGCCTAAGCGGTTCGCCGGCAGGCCGAACTTAGCTTTCGATCCAAGCCTCTTCCCAGCGATAGCCGTCCCAGCCGAACCCGAACGCCGGCAGATGCACCTCTGCCGGATGCACGATGCGCTGCACGCCATGCCCGATGTTCAGCGCCCAGCTTGGCTCCGCCCACAACGACGGCACCACCGCTTCGTGAAAGATGCGCTGGCGCTCCGCGAAGTCCAACGTTCCCCGCATCGTCCCGATCCACGTGTCCACGATCGGATCGGAAAAGCCGCCTCGGTTCCCGGCCGCGCCGGTCGTCATCGTCGCTTCCAGCCGGTCCGTCGGATCGGCGTCCGTGATCGGTTCGCTCCAGCCAATCATCACCGGCACCGACCCATCCTCGAGCCCTTCCAGTAGGCGGGGGTACTGGTCGATCGCGATCTCCACCCGAATCCCCAGCGCCTCCGCGAAGCTCGACTGGACCACGTCCGCGAGACCCGGATAGGTGGCGGCGAAGACATCCGGCAGGTGCAGTTGCAAAGGCCCGCCGAATCCCGCCGCCTCCAGCAGCGCGACCGCCTCGGCCTTGTCCGCCGCCGCGCCGTCCACCGACGCGCCATCGCGGTACCCAGGCTGCTCCGACAGCGACGCGACGGGCGTTGCCCAGCCGGGCGTGTACCACGGCGCCGGACCGCTCACCTGGCCGTTCTCGCCGTAGGCGGCCGCGATGATTGCGCGACGGTTGGCCGCGACATGGACCGCCCGTGCGAGTCGCGCGTCGACCAGCGGATTGCCGCTTCCCTGACGAAACGAGAGCGCCAGCTCGATCCCGAACGGCAGCGGCCGACTCTCAAGCACATGGTCGGGGAACTCCGCCAGCAGCCCCGCGACCGAGGCGCCGTCCGGCGGGCACCACACGTCGATTTCACCCGCGCGGTATGCCGCCTCCGTCGTGCCGCCTCCGCCGCTGTCACGCAGCGTGAGGTCGCGCAGGAAGGGCGCTCCGTCCCGGAAGTAGCTCGGACTGGCGATGAAGCGTGCCTCCTCGCGCGGCAGGAAACGATCCAGTTGGAACGGGCCGCTCCCCGCGTAGTACTGCGGACGGAGCGGCTCGTCGCGTAGCGCGTCGCCGAATAAATCCCACGTCTCGTGCGGCTGCATGAACGCCCATGGCCCGGCCTGCACCGACGATAGATACGTCGAGTCCGTCCCCGAGGTACGCAGCACGATGGTGGTGCCATCGAACGTCTCGATCGAGGCCGTTCGCTCGTACAGCGATTGCCGTTCCAGCGTGGAATCCGGCCCGCCTGCCGCGTCCAGACCCGCGATCTGCCGCTCGATATTGAGCCGCACGTCCTCTGCGGTGATCGCGCGGCCGTTGGTCGGTTCCCGTTCCCGCCAGCGCGCATCAGGGCGCATGAGGAAAACGTAGGTCTCTTCGTCCGGGATCTCCGGGAGCGCCGCCAGATCCGGCTCCAGGACCCCGGAGTCGATGTCCGCGAAGCGCAGTAGTTTGCTCTGCTGCAGCGACGCGAAGAGCTGCGTCGCCGGGAACTGCGCGCGGTGCGAATCGAAGAAGTCGAGATTCAGCAGCGATGCCGCGATCGTGAGTGAGCCGCCAGACGTGGCTGCGCCGCTCGTCGGGGCGCGTCGCAACGGGTTGACCGTCGGGCGAGCGTCTTCTTGCTGGGGCGCTGCCGGCTCATCCACCTCCCCGACCGCGGGCGGTTCGTCATCGTCGCCTCCGCAGCCCACCAAGGCGAGGCCTGCCACGCCGATCCCGGCACGGCCGGCCGCTCGCAGCAGCCTGCGACGGCTGACTCGGCGGCTTCGCGCGATCGACCTCCGCCCCCGCTTCGACTCGCGACTGTCCACCTCAGATCCCTTCAGCCGCATCCGTTTGCGTTCGCGGCGTCCATCGTACGATGGGTCGGATGTCCACGGAACGCACCGCGCAGCTCCGCCGCGCGCTCTCCCCTACGACGCTGCGCAGGGCTTGGGAGTTCCCCCCGGCGTTCTTGCGCATTGTTTGGCTGCTCCTGCTGGCAGGCGGCCTCGCCCTGGCGATCTGGGCCGCCATCGACGATCACTTCCCTGGCGACATCGCCGTGGGGCGCTGGCTCCAGGACCACGATCCCGGCGGACAGCCGTTGATCGACTTCTTCCGCAACGTCGGATCCTCGCAGGCGGCGGTGGTCACGATCGCCGTCATCTTCGCCTTCCTCAGCCTGACGCGCCGCCGCCGCATGGCCTTCGTGGTGCTCGGGCTGGTGCTCGCTCTGGTGCTGCAGACGGTGCTTAAGGTAGTCGTCGATCGCCCCCGTACCTCAGTCCTCTTCCTCGACCAACGAACCAGCTTCGATTCGCC
>JAPUIR010000271.1 GCA_027296805.1 Chloroflexota bacterium
GTCCGATTCGTGGACCAACTCGGCTTCGACAGCGTCTGGATCACGGAGCACCATTTCGTAGAGGACGGCTATCTGCCCTCGTTCGTGGCGATGGCGGGCGCGATCGCGGGGATCACGGAGCGAGTCCAGATCTCGTCGGATGTGCTGCTGATGCCGTTCCAGCACCCGTTGCGGCTGGCGGAGGACTTGGCAGTGCTCGATAACGTGAGCAACGGACGAATGATGCTGGGTGTGGGGCTGGGCTACGCACCGCACGAGTTCCGGGGCTTCGGGATCGAGCGGCGGGAGCGGGTGTCGCGGACAGAGGAGGCGCTCGAGGTGCTGCGGTTGGCCTGGACGGAAGACCGTTTCAGTTTCCAGGGCAAGCGCTTCCAGTTCGAAGACGTCAGCGTGCGGCCGCGTCCCGTGCAAGACGGGGGCCCACCGATCTGGATCGCGGCGATGAGCGAGCCCGGTGCGCTCCGGGCGGCACGCTTCGGGGCGCATCTGCTGCCGCAAGGCGACCGAGCGGTGGTGCTGGATCCGTGGCGGGAGGCGCTGCAGGCGGAGGGACGATCGCCGGACGACCAGCGCGTCGGGATCATTCGATCGTGTTTAGTCACCGACGATCCTGAGGCGTTGATGCCGCGGATCCGTGAGGCGGCGCGCTACACGGGGGCGATCTATGCGGACTGGATCGCGTCGGACGCGACGATGAGCCGGCAGTTGGAGTCGGGGCGGGAACACCAGCGGACAATCCCGCAATCGTGGATCGTGGGCGACGCGGAGCATTGTGTGTCGGAGCTGACCGCGTTTATCGAGGAGTTCGGGATCACGGACGTACTGCTCTGGGGTGTGCCACCGGGACTGGCGCCGGAGGAGATGAACGACAGCCTGGAACGCTTCGCGCGCGAGGTCGCACCGCGCGTACGGGCGCTCTAAGCCCAGCTTCGTTTCAACGCACCTCGTTGAGGAAGCGCAGGATCTCCTGCGTGGTGCGCTCGGGGGCTTCGAGCTGGATCCAGTGACCGACGCCGGGAATGATCTCCAAGAAGCGCAGATCGGCGAGCCAATCCCGCATCAGATCGTGCCAGGGCGTCTCCGGGTTGTACTTGAGAACGTCGTCCTCGCCGCCGGCGATGAACGCGGACGGCTGCGCGATCTTCTTCTCGCTGAGCTCCGGGGTAACCTCGTTCAGGATGGGGATGCAGCGGTACCAGTTAATGGGACCGCGCAGGCCGCTCGTCTCCATCTGCTTGACGTGATATGCCAGCTCTTCCTCGCTGAGCCAGGGAGGCAAGGCCTCCGGCGTCATCATGGCGTCCAGGTAGCCGCTGCCCTTGGGGTGCGTCAGCTGGGCCATCCAGGCACCGGACGACGAATCACCGGAGATGGTGTAGTAGGTGGCGAGCAGGGTCGCGCGAACGTCGCGCTCCATCTCGGCCTCAGCGACGCCGGGTTCCTGGAAGTAGCGCATGTACCAGAACTGATCGTCGAGGCCGGGCGGGTTGATGAATGCGTCGACGCTCTCCGCGCGGGTGTAGGGCACGGAGCAGCCCATGACGGCGGTGCAGGTGTCCTCGTGCAGGAGCGCCGTGTGCCAAGCGACGAGGGAGCCCCAGTCGTGGCCGATGACGATGAAGTCGTCATAGCCCAGGGCGGGGGCGATGCCGGCGATGTCGTTGGCGAGTTCGCGCACGTTGTAGGCGTTGATCTCGGCGGGGGCGTCGCTGCCTTCGTAGCCGCGCTGGTTGGGGACCGCGACCTTGAAGCCCGCCTCCACGATGGCGTCAATTTGGTGTCGCCAGAGGAACGAGCTCTGGGGGAAGCCGTGCAACAAGACGACCAGGGGACCCTCGCCCTCCACGACAGTCTTGAGGGTGATGCCGTTGGTCTGGATCTGCTCAAAATTGCGATCGAACATCGGCGGCTCGTCCTTTCGGAATTCGTTTTTCTGAAAGTGTTCAGCGGAAAAACGCTAGCGCCCGCACACACGAGCCGCTAGTCCGATTGAGCGGTTACGGTGATGGGGCGAAGAGGTTCGTGGACGGGCGGCGGTCGCAGCGAGAGCTCCGCTGCGAACGGACCTGATAGGATGCCCGCGGTTTGGGCTGGGCAGCGAGGCTCGTGTGTTTTACTCCAGGTCCGACTTCCGGCGGCGAGCCGACGCATTGCGCGCGGCTGCACCTCCGCGCCCCTTCTCCACGCGCGGCGCGAGGTTCCTGATGCGCCTGCTGCGCGCGCCTGTGGTCGCGTTCGACTGGGCCAACCGGGCGCCGGTGACGCGCGACCTGCACCCGGCGGATTGGGCCACGGTCCAGCGGCTGATCGAAACTTGAGACGACGCAATCCTGGTCGGTGGCCGGGCATATCAGTCGGCGGGCATCCGAGGCAAGGCGAACTGGGCACCCTAGCGCGGGTGTGCGTCAGAAGTCCTCACCGCCAGCGAGGCGGCCCATCAACTCCTCGAAGTCAACCTTGATCGGCTCACCCCGGGCGAGGACCTGTTCGAAGCGGCTGCGGATGATCTCGTCCCAGGCGGGATGGGGCAGGATGTAGAAGCGGTCGTTCTGGACAGCCTCGAAGACGATCTCGGCGACCGCAGCGGGCGATTTCGCCTGTTGAAGCACCGCCTCAATGCCGGCCAACGCCGCGGAGTCCTCTGCGGACGTATCGCGGGCGAATTCGTCGGGGCGGTTGCGCTCTGCGCGAAAGATCCGAGTGTTCACGAGACCTGGGCAGAGGACGGAGGCGCTGATCTTGGCGTCGCGGTTCTTGAGGTCGCGATACAAGCCCTCACTCAGGGCGAGGACGCCATGCTTGGTCACCCCGTAAACGCCCGCGCCGGGAATGAGGCCAGCAAGGGACGCGGTGTTGATGATGTGCCCCTCCTCGCCGTGTTCGAGCATGTGGGGAACAAACACCTGCAGGCCGTAGAGCACGCCCCAGAAGTTGACGCCCATGACCCAGTCCCAGTCGCTCTGCGGGATCTCCCAGACGCCGCGGTCGCCCTGGCCCGAATCGCGCCTGCTGATTACCCCAGCGTTGTTGCAAACCACGTGTATTTTGCCGAACTCGTCGATGGCGCGTTGGGCGAGTTCCTGGACGGAGTCGCGCGACATGGTGTTGGTGACGACCCCGATCACCCGCCGTTCCTGCTGCTCCAGTTCCAAGACGGCGGCCTTGAGCGCCTCCTCTTCGATGTCGGCCAGGACGACCTGCATGCCCTCGCGCGCGAAGCGCTCGGCGAAGGCCCGGCCCATGCCGCTGGCGGCCCCGGTCACTACGGCGGTTTTGCCATCGAAGTCGCGCATC
>JAPUIR010000272.1 GCA_027296805.1 Chloroflexota bacterium
CGGCCTGCCAGCAGTGCATGGTGCACTCCGGGTTCGAGGCGAGTGCGGTGATCGACGCGTCGACGAATCCGGGGCGCGGGCTGCGCACGATGAAGAAGGCGCTGTTGGGGTAGGAAGCGTGTCGGGGCGGGTGTTTCGCGATTCCCTGCGCTCGACTCGGGCGCGCGCTTTGAGGTCGGGGCAGCCGATTTTGCAACGCCGTCGGGCGCGACGCTTCGCACGATCCCTTCCTCCACGAGACTCTGGTCAACTGAGTCAAGGGCCATGCTGACGATCGTGACGGCGCTGCCCTGGGAGGCGGGGCGCTTTGTGGAGCGGCTGGAGGCTCCGCAGCGGCGGGACTACGGGGAGGGCTGGGTGCTGGAAGGCCAGCGCGACGGGCGGTGCGTGCGGGTGTTCGTGTCGGGGCCGGGACCGGAACGGGCGGCCGAAGCGGCGGGGAAGCTAGAGTCGCTGGAGCCCCAGCCAAACGCGGTGGTGTCGACGGGAGTGGCGGGAGCGTTGTCGGACGATCTGCGGGCAGGGACGATGGTGCTCGCGCGCGACTTCCTCAGCGCGAAGCTGGGGGCGGATGGATTCGCGAAGGGGCACGGCGAGCGGCTGACGGCCGATGTGGAGCTGCGCGCGTGGGTGCGAGCGGCGATCGACGCGGCGGAGCTCTATGTGGAGGAGGGAACGAGCGTGACCTTCGACAAGGTCCTCGGAACTGCGGGCCTCAAGCGCCGGGAGCGGGCGCGGTCGGAGTCGTTGGTGGTGCAGATGGAGGACTCGGTTTGGTCGGAGGCGTGCCTGGGATTGGGGCTGCCGTTCGCATCCGCACGGGCGGTGCTGGACACAGTCGCCACTCCTCTGCCGGAGGAGATCCTGCGATGGGATTGGCGTGGAGCCAGCAAGCGTGAGGTGGCAGGATTTCTGGGGCGAGGGCCGTGGCGTGCTGGGCGTCTGGCGCAACTAGGCTGGCATCGGGGGCGGGCGTGCCGGGCAATCGATCGGATGTTGGAGTCGATGGTGTCAGCGGGACCCTACGGGCCCGGCGGAGCGACTGCGGAATGACGCTGGCGCTGGTAACCGGGGCGAGCGGGTTCATTGGCGCGCACGTGGTGCGGGCGTTGCTGGCGGAGGGGGTGGCGGTGCGAGCGCTGGTGCGGCCGGGCCACGACGCTGCGGCGCTCGCGGGGCTGGCGATCGAGACGACACAGGGCGACGTGACGGATGCGGTGTCGGTGCAGGCGTCGATGAGCAAGGTGGATGTGGTGTTCCATTTGGCGGCGCTGTACGTGCTGGAGCAAAGCCGGGCGGTGGAGGCGCGGGCGGTCAACGTCCAGGGGACACGCGTGGTGATGGAGGCGGCGCTGAACGCGGGGGTGGCGCGCGTGGTGCATACATCGTCGGTGGCGGCGGTGGGGCACGCGTCGGCGGACGGAGCGCCCGCCGACGAGGGGTCGTGGACGGACACGCGGTCGTTCGCGGGGCCGTACGAGGCGTCGAAGTACGCGAGCGAGCGCTTGGTCCAACGGATGGTGGCGCAGGAGGGGCTGCCGGCGGTGGTGGTGAATCCGACAGCGCCCATCGGTCCGCTTGATCTGAAGCCGACGCCGACGGGGCAGCTGATCCTGGACGCAGCGCGGGGGTCGATGCCGGGGTATATGACATCGGCTGGGCTGAACGTCGTCCATGTGCGCGACGTGGCACGGGGGCACGTGCTGGCCTGGCAGCGCGGGGTCGTGGGGGAGCGCTACATCTTGGGGCACCAGGAGGGGAACCTGACGCTGCGGTCGATCCAGGAGCGAGCGGCGACCCAGGCGGGACGGAGCGGTCCCCGCTGGCGGATTCCGTATGTGGTGGCGCTGGCATACGCACAGGCCGACGAGCGGCTGCTCAGTGGACTGCGTGGCGGTCGGGTGCGGGCACCGGTTGGGGGGGTGCGCCTGGCGCGATACCGGATGTGGTTCGACTGCCGTAAGGCAGTGGAGCAGTTGGGGATGCCGCAGACGCCGCTGGAGGAGGCCTTCAGTGACGCGGTGGATGACTTCGCGGCGCGGGGGGTGCTGACGAGGGCCGTTTGACCGCCAGGGCCCTTTGACCGAAGCCGGGGGGCTGCGTAGCTTCGGGGCGATGATGGAGGGCGTCGTGGCCGAGAAGTCTTTGCCCGCTGACAGTGCACAGCTGACGAACCGGCTGCTGGCACGACTGTACGTGGCGCAACACCGGCATCTGCATGGGGCGATCGTCGATCTGATCGGGCTGGGGATGCCTCGCGACGAGGTGGCCGCGGTGGTGGGAAGCAGTGAGGCGGAGGTCCAGGCGATCCTGGACGAAGCGGCGGAGCTGGCGAGCCGGGCGATTGGGAGGCCGCCGGCGGGAAGCGGCTCCGCTAGCGGCTGAAGATCGCGTCCGCGTAGCGGCTGCTCGTGCCGCGGCGGGCGCGGACACGACTCGCGGCGTCGCCGAGAAGCTCCAGGCTGATCACGAGATCTTCAAGCTCGCTCTTGCTGAGTTCGTTGAGGACTTGGCCGACGAAGCCGTCGCTTTGGTCGGCGGCGTCGCCGAGCACGTTGAGTCCGGCCGGCTCGAGAAAGTTGCAGGAGACGCGCCGGTCGTGGGGGTGGGCCTCGCGGCGGACGAAGCCGAGGTCGACGAGACGGTCGACGAGGCCGGTGACCGCGGAGGGGGTAACGCCGAGGTGGTTCGCGATCTCGCCGGTGGAGGAGCCGGGCGACTCGCGGAGTTGGACGAGGACGCGGAGGAGGGGGAGGGTGACGTGGAACTTGCCCCAGGTCTCGAAGCGCAGCGGATCGACGATGGCCAATGATTGCCAGTAGGCGTCCAGTGCGCGCTGATTGGTCCTCGTGGTCGCCATGAACTCACCCCCTGTCGGCTGCGTTGGTTGACGAGGCGATGAATATAGAGCGCTTCTGTCGAGAAAGGCGGCGCTGTTTGGGATCAGCCGAAGATTTCTTTCAACCGTGAGTATTCCGTTATGGGCCGTCGCGAGCGGACGGTGAGCTGCGCGATGTGAGGACGAGCTGGGAGCTGGTTAGGTGAGGGAGCGATCCAAGGCTCGGCGGACACCCCAGGCGACGTCCTCGTAGGAGACGGGCTTTTGGAGATAGGCCAGGCCGTCGGGGTGGTCGTCAGCTTCGAGCCGATGGCCGTCGACGTAGCCGGAGGTGTAGAGGACGCGGAGCTGGGGGAGGGTACGCCGGAGGCGGTCAACGAGTTCCGCGGCGTCGATCCCGGGCATCACGACGTCCGTGAAGAGAAGGTCGGGGGGCGGGTCCATGGCCGCGGCCAAGGTGAGGGCCTCATCGCCGTCGGCGGCGGTGACGACGTCGTAGCCGCAGTCCGTAAGGACGCGGGCGACCATGCGGCGAACGGCATCTTCGTCCTCTACCAGGAGCACGCGTTCGCTGCCGCGCGGGAGCGCGGAGGTTTCGGCCGGGGCATCCCGGGTCGAGGCATCGAGTTCCGGGAGGACGACTTCGGGAAAGTAGAGGGAGAAGGTGGTGCCTTGCCCGGGCTCACTGTCCACCCGGATGGCGCCATCGCTCTGGCGGACGATGCCATAGACGGTGGCGAGACCAAGCCCGGTGCCCTTGCCGGGAGGTTTGGTGGTGAAGAAGGGCTCGAAGACGCGATCGCGAGTCTGCGCGTCCATGCCGGGGCCGTTGTCGGCGACGGTAAGGACGACGTAGGACCCGGGAGTGTCGAGCGCGAGGCCGCGCGACTCCGTCTCGGCGAGGTCACGGCGAGAAACGGTGATTTGAATAGCGCCGCCGGCACCGAGGGCGTCGCCGGCGTTGACGATGAGGTTCATGAGGACCTGTTCGATCTGGCCGGGGTCGGCATGGATGGGGCAGGGCTCGCTGGCCAGGCTCGTGTCGAAGCGGATCTCCTCGCGGAGGAGCCTCGTGAGCATGGGCTCGAGGCCGCCGACGACGGTGGGTAGATCGAGCACGACGGGTTCGAGGACTTGACGGCGGCTGAAGGCGAGCAGTTGCCGCGTGAGGGCCGCGCCGCTCTGGCCCGCCTGTCGAATCTCACTGAGGCTCTCATGGAGGGGATGGGTGTCACTGATGGAGAGGAGCGCAAGCTCGCTGAAGCCGCTGATGACCGAGAGGATGTTGTTGAAGTCGTGGGCGATGCCACCGGCGAGGCGGCCGACGGCTTCCATCTTCTGGGCGTGGCGGAGTTGCTCTTCAAGCTGGCGCTGCTCTTGGACGTTGACGCAGACGCCGATCACGCCGCTGACGCGTCCGCTGTCGTCTCGGACGGGGGTGTAGTGGTGATCGAAGAGGACACCGTTTAGCTCAAAGAGGTCGCTGAGAGGCTCGCCTTGAAGCGCGGTGGCGATGGCGCGGGCCATGTCGGCGGGGGCGGCGTCGGCGGGGGCCTTGCCGAGCCAGTCGCCGGGGGGCGGGGAGAGGTCGGCGAGGGCTTTGCCATCGACCATGGTGAACAGGCCATCGGCGTCGGTCGCGAAGAGGATGACGGGGGCGTTCTGGACGAGAGAGCGGAGGCGGGCTTCGCTCTCAGCGAGGGCGTCCATGGCGACACGTTGCTCGGTGATGTCGCGTGCGATGCCGAGGAAGGTCGGACCGTGGTCACCCGTGGCGGGCCGGATTTGACCGCGACTCTCGAGCCAGATGATGGAGCCATCTTGGCGACGGAGGCGGACTCTGATGCTTTCGCGGCGGCTCCGATCCTCGGCGAAGTACTCGGGGGAGAAGTGCCTGACCACGTGGTCGATGTCATCGGGGTGGATGATGCTGAAGATGTTGAAGATGTTCCAGCTGCTCCCGTCCGCGCCAGGCAGGTCGTCGGGGTCGCGGCCGAAGACAGCGAGGGCGGCAGGGTTGGCGAAGATAAGGTTGCCCTTGGCGTCGAGTTCGTAGATGAAGTCGGTGGCGTTGTCGACGACGCTGCGATACCGGTCCTCCGAGTCGCGGAGGGCGCGTTCCATTTCGCGGCGCTCAGAGATGTCGCGAACGACAGCCAGAAGCCGACCATCGGAGAGCCGATTGACAACGAGCTCCACAGGGACGCGCTGCCCGTGCGCGTCGAGCAGGTCGGTTTCGAGTTGCTGCCGGACACCGTCCAGGACGCCCTGCAAGGTCCTGCGTACGTCCTCGGAGCCGGCCGGGAAGAGGTCGCCGGCGCGAAGGGTGCGGAGTTTCTCGCGGGTATAGGAGAGAAGGAGGCAGGCGCTGGGGTTGGCGTCGAGCACGCGGCCATGTTCGTCAGTGATGAGGATGGGGTCGGGACCTTCTTCGAAGAGGACGCGGAGGCGCCCTTCCTGGTCCTCGGTGATGTTGCGGGCGATGCCTTGGACGCCGACCACCTCGCCATCGGCGTCGCGGAGGCGATGGGTGCGGAGTTCTATCCAGATGGGATCGCCGGCCCGGGTCCGGGTGAGGAACTGCGAGAGTTCGGATTCCTGCTCCCCGGCAAGGCGCTGGCGAAGCTGGATGAGGGCGTCTTCGAGGCTCTCCGGATCGAGGATGTGAGCCATGTTGAGGCCGAGGAACTCCTCCAGGGTGTAGCCGTAGTCCCGTTCCGAGGCGGGATTGACGTGGAGGAAGTTGCCTTGGGCGTCCAGGGTGAAGATGTAGTCGCTTGTTTGGTTGGCGAGGTCGCGTTCGCGCGCGAGTGCAGCGCGGAGGCTCTCGATTTCGCTTTCGAGGCCGGCGATCTTGGAACGATCAGCGAGGGGATCGGTGCCCAGGGAGGTAGGCTGTTGCGCCATCAGTGCCTCACGCAACAGCCCATGAGATCCGCAGATCTCGCCCCCACCGCATTTTACGGCACGAAACGTGCCTGCGGGATTCCGAGAGAAAACGGTGATGTGCGAGGCCCTCCAGGGGGCCGATCGCAGAGACGGCCCGTGACCGCTCAGGCAGTGTGTGGTTCGGAGGGTTCTCCCCCGTGCTGCAGGAAGGCAGGCAAGAGGAGCCGACAGGCCGTTTCGCCAGCGAAAAGTAAGCGCCCCTCGTGTTGGCGCAGGGTGGTGTCGACGGCGAGCAGACGCATGTCGATGTCGGTGTCGAGGAGGAGGCCTGATTCGGCGGGGAGCGGGGCGGGCTGGTCACTGGTGTGAACGGCGATCTCCGCGTAGTCACCCGCAGGGAGGTCGAGCGGGCGAGCCTGGTCGTCGGTGAAGTGACGGACCTCCTGCACGAGATAGAGCGGGCCAGACCCTGCGGCGCGTTCGCCGATCACGGCGACGAGTTGGACGATCGCCTGGGCGAGAGCGACGGTATCGACCCGGACGCAGCAGGGCTGGGATTCGACGGTGACGTGGCAGGCGCTCTTAGGGTTCGCTTCGTTGAGTTCTCTCGCGAGGCCGGTCAGCAGCGTGACCAGATCGACGAGTGCCGTCGTGGGGCGCTGCACTCCAGCGACGGTGGCGAGCAGGTGGGCGATGCGCTGGATGGAATCCGAGCTGCGAGCGGGCAAGCCGCGCACGGACCGGAACGGCGGCGCACCGGTGGCGCTGAGCTGGGCCGCGAGGGTACGCGCGAAGGCCTGGATGGCAGCCCGCGAGTGGGCGTTGTCGGCCCGACGGGCGGCATCGCGGCTGTGGGCGACGTCGACAGCGACGATGGTGGCGCCGCTGATGCGGGTATCGGCGTCGAGGATGGGGCCGCAGCGGCACTCGAACGGGATGCCTGCGACGATGTGGGTGCGTACGGTGCAGACGCCCTGGAGGGCAAAGGCGATGGCGGGGGCGATATGGGGGAAGGGGAGGTCGGCGATGGGCCTGCCGACGAGGGCACCGGTTTCCAGGCCCAGATCGGCAAGGGCGCGCCCCTGGCAGATGGTGATCCGGCTCTGGAGGTCGGTGGTGAAGAGCGCGATGCTGGAGGAGCGCACGGCGGTGGCGAGGAAGTTCGCTTCGTTGCCGCGCATCGACCGGGGCGATTGGGGCTCCTGTCCGTCATCGGTTTGTGTGGTAGTCACCGCGGTTGTCCTTTCCGAGCGTGAGTCTGGTTGAGTCAGGGTCAAACGTCGTTCTGGCGGCTTGTGGGGTCAGTGTATTGACGCCCCATCCAGTTTTTCGGTAGTGCGCCATGTTGTGATACAACCGTGATTAATCCGGTGAACCGAAACTATTGCCGGGATTTCGAAGGCGGCGCCTGGCGGGGCCTGGATTCCTGGACAGTGGACAGCCGCCAGACAGCCCCCTGAGACCCCCGCACGATCGGCACACGGGGACTCGCGGCGATCCGGGTCCGTCGGAACGGGAGTCCCGCGGTGAATCGGGCGTCGGCGCGCGCCTGGGGCACAGGCGCTACTGGCGGGGCAATCCCAGTCCCCGGGTGGCAATGATGTTCATGTTCGTGAGACAGGGGGGGCGGCACCCCCCTGAGACCCCCCGCACGATCGGCACACGGGGACTCGCGGCGATCTGGGTCCGTCGGAACGGGAGTCCCGCGGTGAATCGGGCGTCGGCGCGTGCCTCAGGCTCGGGCGCTACTGGCGGGGCAATCCCAGTCCCCGGGTGGCAATGATGTTGCGCTGGATCTCGCTGGAGCCCGCGGCGATGGTGCTGGGCACGGTACGCATGTAGGCGTTGCCGATCTCGGCGTGGAGGGGAGCGTGGGGATCGGTGGCGTCGATGCGCTGCGCCGGCAGGCCAATGAGGCGGGTGCCGAAGTTGGCGACGCGCTGTCCGAGTTCGCTGCCGAACATTTTGCTCATGCTCGCTTCGTAGTTGGGGATGAGGTTTTGGCCCTGCATCCAAACGACGCGATAGGAGAGGAGGCGGCTCGCTTCGGCCTCGACGGCGAGGTTGGCGAGGCCCAGGCGGACGCCAGGATCGTGGATGAGCCGGCCGCTGTCGATGCGGCCGCCGACGTCCTTGGCGTAGGCGGCCAGTCCTTCAATCTGGCGACGGGCGTTGGCGGACCAGTTGACGCCGGAACGTTCGAAGTCGAGCAGGGTGGCGGCGACGTACCAACCGCGGTTCTCCTCGCCGAGCATGTTGCCGGCGGGGACACGGACATCGGTGAAGTAGACCTCGTTGAATTCGTGGTCGCCGAGCATGTTAATGAGGGGACGCACTTCGATGCCGGGGGTTTTCATGTCGAGGAGGAAGTAGGAGATGCCGCGGTGCTTGGGGGCATCGGGGTTGGTACGGGTGAGGACGTGGATCCAGTCCGAGTGGTGGGCGTTGGAGGTCCAGATCTTCTGGCCGTTGATGACGTAGTCGTCGCCGTCTTTCACGGCGCGGGTCTGGGGGGAGGCGAGGTCGGAGCCGGAGCCGGGCTCGGAGAAGCCCTGGGCCCATTCGACCTTGGCGCCCGCGATGCTGGGCAGGTGCTGTTCCCGCTGTTCCTCCGTGCCGTGCACCATGAGGCAGGGGCCGACCATGGAGACGC
>JAPUIR010000273.1 GCA_027296805.1 Chloroflexota bacterium
GGTTCTCGAGTGACGGGTTCCCGATTCAGTGGGGTCCCTGCACACGGGTGCCCAGCTCACGAAGGAGTCCTCATGGCCGACTATCAGGGCGCTCTGCCCACGCCCACCCACGACACGCAGCCGTATTGGGACGCCGCGAAGGAGCACCGTTTGGTGCTCCCCTATTGCGCCGCCTGCGACGCCTACGATTTCTATCCCCGGCCGTTCTGCCGGCAGTGCTTCTCGTGGGACATCGAGTGGCGCGACGCGAGCGGGAAGGGGACGTTACACACGTACGTGATCAATCATCGCCCGGCGCGGGGCTTCGATGAGATGACGCCGTACGTGATCGCGGTGGTGGAGTTGGAGGAGGGGCCGCGGATGATGACGAACATCGTGATGGAGGAAGAGCCAACGGTGGACAATCTCCCGATCGACGCGCCGGTTGAGGTGGTGTTCGACGATGTGACGGACGAGGTGACCTTGCCGCGTTTCCGTCTGGTGCAGAGCTAGGAGCCGACGATGTCCACCAATCTTCGCCACAAGGTCGCCATTGTGGGGGCGGCCGAGACTGACACGCTGGGCACGCAGCCGGAGATGTCACGGCTGGGGCTCCACGCGCAAGCCGCACGCAATGCGCTGGACGACGCGGGGCTGAAGCTCTCCGACGTGGATGGGATTCTCTGCGCGGGCGCCTCACCGAACGAGATCTCCGAGTATCTGGGCATCGTGCCGCGATTCTTGGACGGGACGTCGGTGGGAGGTTGCTCGTTCATGATCCACGTGCGGCACGCCGTGGCCGCGATCGCGGCGGGCTACTGCGACGTGGCGCTGATCACGCATGGAGAGAGCGGCCGCTCACGGGTCGACATGGGGGGTGGCGGGAGCCGGCAGTCGAGCGGGGCGCAGTTCGACGTGCCCTACGGGACGCTGGGCGCGCCCAGCACGTTTTCGATTCCGGTGCTGCGTCACTTCCACGAGTACGGCACCACGAAGGAGCAGATGGCGCATGTCCCCGCCGCGACGCGGGAGTGGGCGTTGCTCAATCCGATGGCGATCATGCACGAGGCGGGGGCGATTACGCCGCAGGACGTGATGGAATCGCGGCTGATCTGCTACCCGTTCAACTTGTTTGACTGCTGTCTGGTGGCCGACGGGGGTGGGGCGCTGATCCTGGTGTCGGAAGAGCGGGCGAAGGACTTTCCGCAGAAGCCGGTCTATGTGCTGGGGACGGGCGAGTCGGTCGCACACCAAAGCGTGGCGCAGATGCGGGACTTCACAACGTCGGACTCGACACGAATGTCGAGTTCGGAGGCATACCGCTTGGCGGGGCTGGGGCCGCAGGACATCGACCATCTGATGTTCTACGACGCGTTCTCGTTCACGCCCATGATGTTCCTGGAAGACCTGGGCTTCGTGCCGAAGGGCGAGGTGGGGCCGTGGGTGTCGGAGACCAAGACGGATGCGGACGGCAAGGTGATCTACAAGACGGGACCCGGTGGCGAACTGCCGATGAACACCAACGGCGGCGGGTTGTCGTACTGCCACACGGGGATGTACGGGATGTTCGCGCTGCTGGAGTCGGTGTTCCAGTTGCGGGGCGTGGCCGGCGAGCGTCAGCTTGCGGACATCCACACGAGCATCGCGCACGGACCGGGCGGGATGTTCGCGGCGGCGGGCACGGTGATCATGTCGAACGAGTCGCCGGCGAAGCCGGACTCAGATCGGCGGTCTGGTATAGGCGGAGGACGCTTCGCTGAGCGGCGGCGGGGGTGGGCGGGAGAGGAAAATGAGAACGGCAGCGAGGAGCAGGAGGCCGACGAAGACCGCGAGGATGAGGTCGTAGGACTGGCGAGCGTCGAAGACGAGGCCCGCGACGAAGGGTCCGCCCGCGTTGAGGCCGAACTGGACCGGCGCAGTAATGCCACGGATCGCTCCGATCGACCAGCGCCCGAAGTAGTCGGGGAACGAGATCTGGTTGAGCGGAAGCTGGATGCCGAAAGCGATGCCGTGCCAGATGGCGAAGACGTAGGCCATCCAGACGCTGTCGACGAAGATGAGCCAAACGATGGCGGACGAGGTCATCATGAGCACCGCGGGCAGGGCGTAGCGCAGCGGGAAGCGGTCGCGGATCTCGCCCCCAGCCAGGCCCCCGAACAGACCGACCAGGGCCCAGACGGTGATGACGAGGATGGCCGTGGTCTGCGAGATGCCGTTGTCCTCCAGGTGTGAGGCGAGCAGGAAGTTCGTCGCGCCGCCGACGATGAAAAGCTGGCTGGTGCCCAAGAGCAAGAGCCAGAAGGCTTTGGTGCGGACAGCCTGGCGCGCGGTCCAGACGGGATCGGAGGCGGAGGGAGCGGAGGAGGCCGGACCGCCGAGGTAGCCGTCGCCGTCGGGACGGAGGCCAAGGTCCTCTGGTCGACGGCGGACGAGGAGCCAGGGCGGCAAGACGGCGATCAGGAGGGAGATGACGCCCAAGGCGGCGAAGGCAGCGCGCCAGTCGGACACGGAAAGGAAGAGCAAGACGACCAGGGGCATCAGGGCCATACCGCCGCGGGTGCCGATCAGCATCAAGCCGGTGGCCCGGCCGCGGCCGCGGATGAACCAGTTGGCGATGGTGACGGCGATCGCGATCTCGAGGATGGCGGTGACCATCGCGCGGCCCGCCCCGAAGAGCAGATAGAACTGCCAGACCTCGTTGATCGCGGCGAGGAGGATGAGCAGGACGCCACCCAAGGCGGCGCCGAAGACCATGAAGTAACGCCCACCCCGGCGGTCGACGATGGGACCGATGAGGGGGGAGAGCCCCGCGCCGACCAGCGTGCCGAGGGCGAGCGCGCCCGCGATCGTGGCGCGGCTCCAGCCGAATTCGTCTTCCAGGGGCTGGACGAAGACGCCGAGAATGGGGTTGAAGAAGGCGACGCGCGAAAAGGAGACAAGCGAGACCGCGCCCAAGACCCACCAGCCGAGGAAGATTCCGCGCGCCCAAAAGAAACGCGGAACCCCGGCGGTCTCCAGGGCATCCGGATAGCGGTCCATGCAACCTCGCGTGAGGGGGTGTGAGCCACCTTAGCATCGGGCTGCTGAGCCCCTTGCGGGAGAGCCTCACCAGCCGGAGCATGGCGAAGGAGGTCGTCATGAAGATCTGCATCACGGAGGCGGTGTGGGAGAGCTATCAGACGCGGCTGTTCTCGGTGGCGCCGCAGGCCGAGGTGCTGCGGTTGTCGCGCGAGGGTCAGTTCAGCGGCAGCGCGGACGATGTCGATGCGTTCTTCTTCTCGGAAGATCTCTACCGCGCGCCCCGGGCGACGGTGGAGGCGGCGCTGGGCTTGGCGACGTCGGGCATCCGCTGGGTGCACTCGTCGTCGGCGGGGATCGACCATCCGATCTTTCAGGCGGTGCTGGACTCGGGTGCGATCCTGACGCATTCGCCGGGGCTGCATTCGAAGCCGATCGCGGAGTACGTGTTGGGCCACATCCTGAGCCAAGCCAAGAACCTCGCCGCGCACGCGGGGCACCAGAAGGCGCATGCATGGACGCCGCTCGACAGCGTGGAGTTGACCGAGCGGACGATCGGCATCGTGGGCTACGGGGGAATTGGGGCGGCGGTAGCGCGGCTGGCGAAGGCATTCGAGATGCGGGTGATCGCAACCAAGCGATCGCCGGTGGACGACCCCAACCTGGACGAACGGATGGAGCCGAGCCGGCTGTTGGAGCTGATGGCGTCGTCGGACTATGTGGTGCTGACAGTGCCGCTGACCGACGAGTCGAAGGGGATGATCGGCGCGGCGGAGTTGGCGGCGATGAAGGGGGATGCGCTGCTGATCAACGTGGCTCGGGGCAGCGTGGTGGACTCGGAGGCGCTGCTGGAGGCGCTGAGCGAGGGTCGGATCGGGGGAGCGGTCCTGGACGTGACCGCGCCGGAGCCGCTGCCGTCGGACTCGCCGCTGTGGGATCTGCCGAACGTCACGATTACGCCGCACGATTCCGGCGACAGCCGGTTCTCGTTCGAACGGACGGGAGACTTCTGGCTGAAGAACCTGGCGCGCTATGTGCGAGGAGAGCCGCTGGTGAACGTCGCGACGAGCATTGAGCTGACCAACGATTCGCCGCGCCGGCGCGAGTTGGGGCTGCCGGCGGAGGACGAAGACTAGACGCCGACTTCGTGGCCTGTCGGGTGTGCGGTGGCGTTGGGAGTGGCCCGACGGGCGTGGTGGGCGCATCTGGCGTGGTGGGGAATGGCGAAGCCGCTCGCGATTGCAAGGTGGGGCCGAAGACGAATCCGGCCAGGTGCACCACGACGAAGGGGGGAGACCGGTTCCGCCAACAGACCCGGTATAGACTGCGGCGGGCTTTCGCGACCGAGTGGGGAGCCTGC
>JAPUIR010000274.1 GCA_027296805.1 Chloroflexota bacterium
ACGTTCGATCGACGCGATTCTCGCCAGTGACGTCGAGATCGTGGAGCTCACCGCCACGTCGGCCTCCGTACAGGTCACGACGCGCATCCCGGTCGTCTGTTCGGTGGTCTTCGGTGTGGACCAGACTTACGGCAACCAGAGCACCGATCTGGACATGGCGGGCCGCGCTCACTCCGAACACCACGCGCCCCTGCGCGGGCTGGAGCCCGACACGATCTACCACTACCGGCTGCAGGGCACGGGCTCCGATGGCACGTTTTTCGCGTCGGAAGACCTGACGTTCCGCACGCCGCCCGCGGAAGAGGACGACGACGATTTGGGCGACAACCTGGCGACGCTGGCGGCTGGCGCGCAAGTAATCGACTCGAGCTCTACGTTCGGCTCCGGCGCGACGTGGGGGCCACAGAACGCGATCGACGACGATCCTCGTACCGAGTGGTCGAGCGCCACAGACGGCAACGCCGCCTTCATCGAGATCGAGCTGGCAAGCACGACGGCGATCCGCGCGGTGGGGCTGTGGACGCGAACGATGGGCTCAACGGCACAGATCATCGAGTTCCGGGTGGTCACGGAGGACGGTGTCGTTCTGGGGCCATTCACGCTGCCGGACGCGAACCAGCTCTACCGCTTCGAGGTGGAGGCCCGGGCGCGCGTCGTCCGATTCGAGGTGGTGGATTCATCGGGTGGCAACACGGGGGCGGTGGAGGTCGCGGTGTTCGGGGAGGCTGTCGAGTAGGTCCCTGACGTTCGCACTATTCCTTGGCGAAGGAGCGGAGCGGCGTCACGGGCTCGGATCGTGACGCGTCTAACTGTTGCTCGCTGCCGCAGGGGCGCCTGTGTTCAAGGACGGACGCGATGGACCACGTCGTCATCAGCTTCATACGTTGCCACGCTTGGGCGTTGGAACGCCTGTCGCGAGACGAGAACGGGCTGACGATGCTCGCTTACGCCTTGGGCGCCGCGGTAATCGTCGTGCCGCTGGCCGTCGCGATCACCCTGTTCGGCGTGGACGCCGTGAATGGAGCGGGTGCCACGGTCGATGGGGCGATCCATTCGGTCGGCCAAGCGTGCAGCACCGTCGCTTCCGATCCGAATCCGTTCTGCTCGTAGCACCGGCCTAGCCCTGCAGCGCTAAACCCCGGTCGTCGAAGCTGGCGGCTCGACCCGATTCACATCTCGTGCGCAGCCCGGCCCGCCTCGTAGGTCCGCGAGGGACGGCGCTGTCGGCCGTATACTCCCGTACGAAAACTGCAGGACGTAGGCCGATCGAGCCGAGAAGGGACAGGACCATGACGGTTGAGTTCTGGACGATGGGCGGAGGCCAACCAACCAGCAGCGATCCGGCCGTGTTCAGCGGCGTGCGCCAGGCAGTGCGCGCTGAGGAACTGGGCTACGACGGCATCGTGTTCGTGGACTCACAGAATCTCGTGGCCGACTGCTACGTCGCCATGGCCCTGGCCGCCCACGCCACCACCAGCCTCAAGCTGGGCACCGGTGTTACCAACTCGTACACGCGCCATCCAAGCATCACGGCCTCAGCGATCGCCACAGTGCAGGCGGAAAGCGGGGGTCGTGCCTACATGGGCATCGGCAGGGGGGACTCGGCGCTGGCCCACCTCGGCTTGGCGCCGCACGCGGTGGCGCCGTTCGAGACATACCTGGAACAGCTGCAGACCTATCTGCGCGGGGAGGAGGTGGCGTTCGAGGGGAGCGATGTCGACGCGTTGGGGCTGGCCGACACTCCGACGGCCAGCCGCATCAACTGGATCGCGTCGATCCAGCCCAAAGTGCCAGTCGATGTCGCCGCTACCGGCCCGCGCGTCATCGCCGCGGCCGCCCGGCACGCCGATCGGGTGAGCCTCAACGTCGGCGCCGACGTCGAGCGCACGCGCTGGGGCATGGACGTCGCGCGGACTGCCCGCGAGGAGGCGGGGCTTCCTCCCGAGATCCCCTTCGCCGCCTATCTCCCACTCGTCGTGCACGACGATCCGGAAGAGGCGATGCGGATCGGCGCCGGTCAGGTGTCGCTGTTCGCGAGGTTCTCGAACATGTACGGAACGGTCGTTGGGCCCGCATCGGATGGCCAACGAGCAACCTTCGGCGCGATCCACGACGCCTACGACATGCACGGTCACGGCCGCCCCGGCAGCGCCCAGGCGGGCGTCATCTCGACTGAGTTCGAGCGAGGCTTTGGGATCTTCGGTCCGCCGGACTACTGCGTCGAGCGTCTCTCGCAGCTGAGCGAGCTGGGCGTCGACCGGTTCATCCTGCGTGGCTCGCCGCTTGATCCCGCCGACCCCGACTCGGCGTCCAGCGAGCGGTTCGTGCAGGAAGTCGTGCCGCAGCTGCAGAGTTAGCGCTGAGCGCCCGATTCGGACGGGCGAGTCGCCCCCAAGGTGCCGTCCGCCTGTCGTGGCGACGCGGGGGCTCCCGCGTCGAGTCCCCTACGACGTCACCTTCATGTGGGCCTTCGCGAACTCCCCAATCCGATCGACGGCCTCTTGTCCCTCCGGGAATGCCTGGCAGAAGTGCTGGAAGACGTGGAACATCTCCGGCCAGATCTCCTCCGTCGCCTCCACCCCTGCGTCCCGGGCGTTCTGCACCACCCGGGTCGTGTCGGACAGCAGGACCTCCGCGTCGCCCACCTGCATCAGGAGCGGCGGCAAGCCCGACAGATCGGCGTAGAGCGGCGACGCCATGGGGTCTTTGGCATCGACGCCGTTGAGGTACTGCGAGGCCATGCCCTCCAGAGCCGCGTCCGTCACCAGCGGGTCTACCTCGCGACGCGTCTCCAGCGTTTCTCCCGTGCCCGCCAGGTCCGTCCAGGCCGACAATGGCATCGCTGCGTCGGGCATCGGCACCCCCGCGTCTCGCGCCGCCAGCATCGTCACAAGTGTCAGTCCGCCCCCCGCTGAATCTCCCGCGATGAAGGTGGACGACGCCTCCCCCGCGCCGTTGGGGCCGTTCTCGCGCAGGAAGCGGTAGGCCGCCAGCGCGTCCTCCACCGCCGCCGGGTACGGATGCTCCGGCGCCAGGCGATAGTCGACCGCCAACACCGCGCAACCCGAGGCGTGCGAAATCGCCGCCGAGAGGTGGCGGTGCGTGTTGAGGTTGCCGATCACATACCCACCCCCGTGGAGGTAGGCCAGCCGTGCATCCGGATTGGCCCCTGCGGCGACGATCCACTCGCAGGGCACGCCGTTGGCCTCCACGGGCGTCACCGTCGTGGCTTCCGGCAGCGGGAAGGCCATCGCCTCGTACGCAGCTCGCTGCTCTTCAACGGTCGCCGCGTTGAGGATCTCGCCCCCGGCCGAGCGAAACTGCTCCAATACCGCCGCGAATTCTGCTGATGCCATGATGATCCCCTTCTCTGCGAATGCGCGAGAGTCTTTCGCGCGGCAGGCTAGACCACCCCGCCAGAATTGCGAACCCCAACCCAGGCAGATTTAGCTCCCAGGCCTACTCGGCCGCTGCGGAATGATCGCCTGCCGCCCCAGCTGGGGCCACGCCGCGGGCGCGCTGGCCTGCTCCAGGCGATCGTCCAGCGGTAGATCCTCATTCCAGTGATACGCGATGATGCGCCGCCCGCTGAACTCCGCCGATTCCTCGCCCGCCAGCCAGAGCGCGGGCGCCTCCATGATCGAGGGCTGAATCATCGCCTCTCGTTCCATCCAGGTAGCGGTCATGCCCGTGTATGTCGCCCCACCCGGCACCAGCACGTTAGCCGTCACCCCGGTCCCTTCCAGCTCCTGCGAGAGGATCGCCACCAGCGCCTCGTGCCCGGCTTTCGAGGGCCCGTAGGGCGACCCTCCCCGCCGCCACATCGTGTCCATGCTCGTCGTCACGCCGACGATCCGACCCCAGCCCTGCTCCACCAGGTGTGGCACCACCGCCCGCATGACGTAGAACGGCCCGCTGAGGTTCACCCCCACGACTCGCTGCCAGGCCGCCAGCGAGATCTCCCAAGCCCGATGACCGTCCTCGGCCGACGCCAGTCCCGCGTGGACCGGATTCGTGCCAGCGTTGTTGAAGACGATATCGAGCCCGCCCAGCTCCGCCAGCGTCCGCTCCACCGCTCGCTCTACCGCATCCGGATCGGTCACGTCCGCGATCAGCGGCAAGACGCTGGAGGGCTCGGACTCGGCCCGCACGTCAGCCGAGGCTTGCTCCAGCCCCGACTCGTTGATGTCCAACATCGCGACCCGCGCCCCCTCCCGCGCGAGCGCCAGCGCGATGTGCCGCCCGAGGCCGATCGGCGTCCCAGCGCCTGTGACCAACGCCACCCTACCCGTCAATGATTTCGTCGCCATCAGTGCTTAGTCTCCACGCTTGACGTTCGCGAGCTCGACCTCGAGCTGTTCGACGCCGATGCCACGGCCTTGTAGCAACATGAAACCGACGCCGTCGCCCAGACCAGCCATGCCGAGCAAGATGTGCTCTGTGCCGATGTCGTCATCCTTGCGCTGGCGCGAATCCTGCAGGGCAAGCTCAAGCGCCTTGCGCGCGCGGGGTGTCAATCCGCGTTCGACGGTCGCTGGTGAGTCGCCTGGCCCGATGAGAGCCCCCACAGCCCTGCGCGCGTCGAATTGGAGGTTGGACAAGATCCGGGACGCCGTGCACTCCCGATCCCGATCGAAGGCGAGCAGGAGATGCTCCTGGCCAATGTAGTTGTGCCCGCTCTTCACGCTCTCGTCTCGGGCGAGCGCCAGCGCACGGCGGGCATGTTGCGTGAACGGGATCTTCTCGAGGTCCCCAAGGTCGAGGTGCTCATCCGGCATGGCAGTCCTCCGATGGTATTTGAATGGGAAAATGAGCTCGTCGACCGTCGGCCCTTATATACATGACATGTCAAACATCGATCGGCGGGCCGGAAGTCCCCAGGACGCCGCCATCTCAGGCAGTGTGGGCCGGCATAGGATCTGTTCGTTCAGCCAAGACCCGCTTCGGCCATCGTCAGCAGCGCATGCGCGTCTTCGTTCTTGTCGTCGATAGAGAGAACGGTGCGGACGCATTCGATCACGACCCGCCAGTCGCGTTGGTCGGCCGCTTCTTCGGCCTGATCAAGGAGTCGGTCGATCCGTCGCTGAATGCGTTCACTGGGCATGGTCGGCACAGGATACAACGGCCTCCGGCACCCTGCGATGGGAAACTACGACCGGGCGTCGGACGTGCCGTCACGAGGTTCGAGACGTCCCTCGCGCGCCTCCGCCCACGAGACGCCCTCGCTCCCGTCGCGATTGCGCCAGGCGACCTGCACCCAGGTGCCCGCGGGCGTCTCCAAGCCTGGGAGCGGCGCATCGACGAGTTCCAGAACGTAGCGGGTACGCGGGCCGAGATAGGGCACGTCGCCACGCCGGTGCTCGGTCATCCGCTCTGTGCGCAGCGAGAGCCTCACGCCAACGTCAAACGCTGCGCCCGCGCCGCTGTTCCCGATCTCGATCGCGTGCTGATCCACGTCGGTGAAGCGCAGCGCGGCGAGATCCGCCGGTCCCCCGGCGATCGGAGTCGTCGAGGGCCACGACCAGCGCACCCGGCGCGGCCAGGTTGTGAGCCAGCGTCGGATGCCACGCAGCGCGAACACCTCAAAGCCCCTCCCGCACCCTCTTCTGTCAGTTGACGTCTTTGTTGGGGTTGATCAGGTATTTCTCGCCCGTAGCGCGTTTGTTGTAGACCGCGATGTTGTCGAGGTCGAGCGCCTCGGCGAGCGAGATCTCCTTCGCGTAGCTGCTGGCGAAGGTGGTCGTTACCTCGTCGGCGACGCGTTGGCGCAGGCGTTCGGCCGCCTCCGGGCCGATTCGCTCCAGGAAGGGTGGGAGGAGCCAGCCCCCGATACCCCAGGCCATGCCAAAATTGCGCCGCAGCTCCGTCGGTGAGGTGTCCAGGCCGCCGTAGATATAGACCTGTTTGTGGACGGTGGAACCGTAGCGGCTGAAGCCCGGGTTGTTGGCCATCGCAGCGACTTCCATGCAGCCGAGGACCTGGCTCGCCAGAAGGCCGCCGCCGGTGGCGTCGAACGCGATAGTGGCGCCGGTCTCGCTCAGCGCCTCGGTCAGATCGTCTGCGAAGGTCGCTGTGCTCGTATCGCAGACGTAGCGCGCGCCGATCGATTTCAGCAGCTCGACGTGTTCCGGCCGGCGCACAATGTTGACAAGGTCGATGTCCTCGTCGAGGCAGATCTTTTGCAGCATCTGGCCAAGGTTCGAGGCGGCTGCGGTGTGCACCAAGGCGGTGTGGCCCTCGAGTCGCATCGTTTCGACCATGCCGAGCACGGTCAACGGATTCACGAAGCACGACGCTCCCTCTGTCGGTGTCGTGCCGTCGTGGAGGAGGAGGCACTGGGCGACGTTGAGCAGGCGGAATTGGGCATACATATCGCGGCCAAGCGCGGCCACCGTCTTGCCAAGCAACGCTTGGGCGGCAGCACTCGAACCAGCCTCGACGACGACGCCCGCGCCTTCGTTGCCGACGGGCATCGGCTGGTCGAAGCGGTCGGCCACCATCGGCAGCAATTGCGGCGGGATCGGCGCGCTGATCCGCGGGTTGTCGGGCGTACCGGATGCTTCGGCCTTGCTCATGTCCGCCGGGCCAAACAGCAGCCCAAGATCCGACGGGTTGATGGGAGCCGCTTCGACCCGCATGACGACCTCGTCCGGTCCGGGTGCCGGCATCTCGATGTCGGCAAGCGAGAGCTCGAGTCGGCCATCGCTGGTGATTGTGGAGTGGAGCTGTCGTGCCATGGGGTTGCCTCGTCATCTGATGGTGGGGACTGGTCCCCCCGGCAGGAATCGAACCTGCGCGCATGGTTTAGGAAACCACAACTGGGGGGTTGCTGAGAGTCGCTAGAGGGCGCTGCCAGATAGGAGCAGCATAGTGGCAGTCGCAGAGAGTCGCCTAAAGTCGTCCCCGTTGCCGTCAGGATTGCCGTCAAATTCGCCCGCTGATAGGCACGCCGCCCACGTCTTCCTCAGTCAGCTCCAGGCCGGCTCTGGGCGGCACAACCAGCAAGCGGCGCTCGGCGTCATGGCGCGCATGATCGCCCCAGAGGCGGACTGGGCGTCCTTCCCTTGGCACGAGCTGCGCTACCCCCACGCGTCGCTCATTCGGACCACGCTG
>JAPUIR010000275.1 GCA_027296805.1 Chloroflexota bacterium
CGGATTCAACCTGGTCACCTGGGGGCCGGAGCAGCGCGACATCCAAAGCGCGATTGCGCCCCTGGACGGGTCAGTCGTCGGAGTCTGGCTCTGGCTGCCGCTGGAGCGTCGCTTCGTGATCTACCGGCCCGACGGGCCGTCGTTCCTCAACGACTTAGAGGAGCTGCTCCCGGGCCAGGCGATGTGGATTCAGATGAAGAGCGCCGCCGTCTGGCAGCAGGCCTAGCGAGGCCCAACCCGGCAACAAAGAGGGCACCCAAGAAAGAGGGCGACCCTGTGGCCGCCCTCTGCATCTCTCTCGGGAAATCGACTCCTGGCTCCGAGTCAGCTAGCTGCGCGTCAACCAAGCGAACTTCGCCATGTGCCGCGGTGCTCGCGAGGCGAGCTTCACGTTGATCACCGACGGACCCTCGATCGCCAGCGAGGCCTGAATCGCCTCCTCCAACTGCTCCGGCGTCTCGCAGTAGTAGCCGGGGGCGCCAAAGGCCTCCCCGATCTTTTCGTAGTGCACGTCCGGGGTCAGAATGCTGGGCGGGATCGGCTTGCTGTAGTCGATCTCGTCCAGCCCGCCGCCGATGCCATTGTTGTTGAAGATGACCCAAGTGATCGGCAGCCTGTGCCGCACCGACGTCTCTACCTCCGCCGGTCCGAAGCCGAACGCGGCGTCCCCCTCCAGCGCCAGCACCCGCTTGCCCGGGTTGGCGACCGCGGCGCCCAGCGCGAAGCCGGGGCCCACGCCCATCGTGCCCCACGTGCCCGCGTCCAGCCGGGCACGCGCGTGGTGCGAGTTGATCACCGTGCGCGCCACGCCCATCGTGTTCTCGCCCTCGCAGACGAAGATCGCATCGTCGGGCATCGCGTCGTCCAGGATCTTCAGTGGCCGGTAATAGCCCATCGGCAGCTCTTCGGACTGGTACGACTCCTGATTGCGTTCCCGCTTCTCCTCGGTCTCCGCTCGCAAGGACTGCGTCCATTCCGAGTTGTCCTCGAACTCCCACGGCTCCGCCTCGAGCGCCGTGTTGAGCTGCCCCATCACGGCCTTCGCGTCGCCCACGAGAGGCACCTCCGTTGGCACGTTGGTCCCGATCTCTTCCGGCTCGATCTCCAGCTGGATCACGCGGAGATCCTCGCGCCAGCGCGGCGCCTTGCCGAAGTGCAGGATCCAGTTAAAGCGCGCGCCGATCAGAAAGACGACATCGCAGTTGCGCAGCGCGCTCGTGCGGGCAGCCGACATGTCCAGCGGGTGACCGTCCGGCACCACGCCTTTGCCCATCGGGGTGGGGATGAAGGGGATCTGCGTCTTATCGAGGAATTCCCGCACCTCGTCCTCGGCCTGCGCCCACGCGGCGCCCTTGCCCACGATGACCAGCGGATTCGACGCGCTCTTCAGCGCATCGAGCGCCTGCGTGATGTCCTCCTGCGCCACCTTGGCGCGGCGCGGATCCGCGACGCGGGGCTCCCACTGCACCTCGGACTCGTCCACCTTGGCGTCGATCACGTCTCCGGGCAGGTCCACGTAGACCGGGCCCGGCCGGCCGCTGATTGCCTCGCGCACCGCGGTTGCGATGAAAACCGGGATCGTGCGCGGGTCGTTGCACTGGGCCGAGTACTTCACGAACGGGCGCGCGGCCTCCACCTGCGGAGCGACCTGAAAGTCGCCGCGGTTCGCCAGCGCCAGGTTCGATGCGCCGCCCAACAGGATCATGGGCCAGCAGTTCGCCTCGGCGTTGCCCAGCGCCGTAATCGCGTTGGTCATGCCCGGCCCTGATACCACCAGCGCCGCGGCGATCCGTCCCTTGATGTACGACACCGCTTGAGCGGCGTAGGCCGCGGCTTGCTCGTGCCGCACACCGACATAACGGATGTCTTCTTTTTGCGCTGCGGCGGCGATCGGCCCCACCGGCACACCCACGACACCGAACATCTCGTTGACGTCCTGCGTCTTGAGACTCTTGGCGATGATCTCCGCCCCGGACAGTTCTGCCATTCCGCTGCTCCTTGAGCTCGCCCCGGTCGCTCCGGCGCGGACTTGATCGCTCCCGATCCGCGGGAGCCGTCGTCGATTCGCTGATTCGCCCACCTAGTCGCTGAAGGCTGGGCGCAGCAAAAGGTAGCGCATTCCCCTGCCTACAGTCGTGCTGCTAGGGGACGGACGGGGACGCGGTGCGGAGAGCAGGGCGCCGTTTGCTTACTCCGGCTCAGCGAGCTTCTCGCCGCAGCCACGGCAAAGGTAGTGGTCGACGCGGTCCATCACTCCCGCGTCCTCCATCGAGTTCCAACGCGGGTCGCGCTGGAGGTGCTCGCAGCTCTCGGGCCGAGGAGTCTTCGATCGTCGGGAGAACAACGCCATCGTATCGTCACTTGTCTCATCCCCCGTCCGTTCCCGTCGCCCAAGGTACGCATGGCCGGGTCGCGCGGGTTTCTTCGCACGGAATACATGACGCTCGATGGCGATCCGCTATTCTCTGGCTTCCAACGGATTGCAAGACGCGCGGATCGCATCGACGTGATCGCACGAAACCGAGGAGTGAGACCCATGGCGGACAAGCCCAGCTATCTCAAGGTCCTAAACGCGATCGCCAACGGCGAGCGCCGGGCCGGCGTCTACCTGGAGGCATGGGCCGAGAAGACCCAGGACGACGCCGTGAAACAGATCTTGCACACGGTCGCCCTGCGCGAGACCGAGCACGCCTGGGCCTTCGAGAAGCGCATCTGTGAGCTGGGCTTCGCCGTCCAGGATCGCCCCGACCCCGAGTTCGAGTCGAAGCTGGAGTGCGTCAACTCGGACTGCTCCGACCTCGAGAAGTTCGAAACCCTGGGCTACCGCACCTACGGCGCGGACGAGGACCGCCCCAACCCGTTCGAGAACATCTTCGATGAC
>JAPUIR010000276.1 GCA_027296805.1 Chloroflexota bacterium
GGGGATGGCGGCCTCGGGGATGCCGGGGCCGGTGTCGGCCACGGCGATGCTGACGGTGGCGTCGCTCTCGCGGCGGGCGCTGAGGACGACGTTGCCGCCCGCGGGGGTGTGGCGCAGCGCGTTGTCGACGAGGTTGGCGAGAACCTGCTCCATGCGGTCGATGTCGGCGGAGACCTCCGGCACCGTGCTGTGGCCGACCTCCAGCCGCACGTCGAGCTCCTGCGCGCGCAGCGCGAAGAGCTCGTGGATGTGCTGCAGCAGTTCGCCGACATCGACGCGGGCGAGGTGGACGTCGAGTTGCCCGGCCTCGAGTCGTGAGAGGTCGAGCAAACCTTCGACGAGTCGTAAAAGGCGGCGCGACTCCTCCTCGATGATGCGGGAGGCGTTGGCCTGGCCGTCCTCGCTGTCGATGGTGCCGTCAAGCAGGGCCTGGGAGAAGCCGTTGATGGAGGTCAGGGGCGTCTGCAGGTCGTGGGAGACGTTGGCGAGGAAATCCCGCAGGGCGGCTTGCTGACGGTTGACCTCGTCCGTCATGTGGTTAAACGATTCGGCCAGCTCGCGCGCCTCCAGCGTGCCCTCTACCGCGACTTTGTGGTCGAACCGTCCACGGGCGACGAGGCGCGCCGCCGCGCTGGTGGCTTGCAGCGGCCGGTAGATGGAGCGGGAGAGGTACAGCCCGACGATGATCGCGACGCCGAGCGCCAGGCCGCCCGCGAGCAGAAGCCGTTGGGTGAGGTCGCCCAGGACGGACTGTCGTTGCTCCTCAGGCAAGACGAACACGAGGAAGGCCGCGCCGAAGTCCTGGGCGCTCTCGTCGTCCAGGCGGGCAGCGACGTAGTTCAGGGTGCCGCCGTCGCTGGTGCGGACGGTGCCTTCGATGCGGTTCGCGAAGCCGACGCCGGCTTGGGAGAGATCGATGTTGAGCCGTTCATCGAGGAGCTGTCCGGAACCTCCGGCCGCGCGTACTACCAAGCCGTCCTCGTCGACGAAGAGCGCGGGGATGTCGTTGGGGCTGTCGCTGACGAGATCGCGGCTGACGAGGGAGACGTCGAGGCTGGTGTCGCCCTGCACGTATTGGGCGTAGATCGGGGCGCTGATCTCGCGCAGGGTCGATTCCGCCAGGCGGTCTTCATAGCCGCCCAAGAGGAAGAAGAAGGCAACCCCCGCGATAATCAGGGTGAGCAGGATCAGCGCGCTGAGCGTGAAGTAGATGCGCGCCCGCACGGTTTCGACCAACCGTGAAAGGTGGAGCGAGGGCCGGCGGGGCACGGGGAGTCGGGCGCGCGGGAGTCGCGCGCTATAGGTCGCCATTGGGCGAGAGCTCCGCCGTCAGCTTGTAGCCCACCCCCCGCAGTGTTTCGATGCGGACATCGCTGTCTTTGAGGTGCTGCCGGAGGTGATTGATGTGGACGTCCACCGTGCGCGTCTCGCCACTGAAGGTGTAGCCCCAGACGAGGGAGAGCAGCTGCTCGCGGGACATGGCGATGCCGTCGTTCTGGCCGAGGGCGAAGAGGAGATCGAACTCCTTCGTGCGCAGGTCCAGGGATCTGCCCTGGAGGGTAGCTTCCCGGCGGGGACGGTCGAGGTGGAGGGTGCCGACGGAGACGCTGACGCCGGAGCGCTTGATCCCGTCGGCGCGGCGCAGGATGGCCTTGACGCGGGCGACGAGCTCCTTGGGATTGAACGGTTTGGTGAGGTAATCGTCCGCGCCCAATTCGAGTCCAGCGACCTTGACGGTGTCTTCCTTGCGCACGGTGAGCATGAGGATGGGGACGTCCGATTGCTCCCGAATGCCTTTGGTCACTTCGAAGCCGTCGAGCTTGGGCATCATGAGATCGAGGACCACGAGATCGGGCTGGAGTTGGAGGGCTTTCTCCAAGGCCTCGGGTCCGTTGACCGCGAAGTCGATGTCGTAGCCCTCTTTGCTCAGGTAGAGGCGAACCAGCTCACGGATATGTGGCTCGTCATCCGCAACAAGGATGCGCATTGTGGCGGCCTCCGCACCGAACCCCGTCTGGAGTATACCGCCGCTCCAGCAGCGTGACGCCTGCTGACGGCCCCGTTCCGACAACCACGTGCACTCTCTGTCGCACGGGAGGCGTAGCGCTGCTGAGGCGCCGCCTGAGTTGCTACGATCCCCAGCCTGTTGTCCGGACATCGTGGCCGATCTGCAATCGGGCGCGGGGGAGTTTGGCATGACCTCCGATCGGCGGGTGGACGTACGCCCAATCAACCCCGAAGAGATGGATCAGTTCGCGTTCGTGGCGCAGACGGCGCTGGCGCTGCATGGACCGGGGGAGTTCCAAGCAGCGCAGATGACGGCGGAGTGGACGACCTGCGTGTTCGAGGGTGACGAGTTGGCGACGACCTTCGCCGCCTGGCCGTTCTCGATGCGTTTCAACGGCGCGCGGCTGAAGGTGGCGGGGGTGACGATGGTGGGCACGCTGCCCCACAAGCGGCGGCGGGGCTATCTGCGTCGCGCCATGCTGCGGTCATTCGACGAGCAACGCGAGCGGGGGCAGAGCGTCGCGATCCTCTACGCGTCGATGGCCGCGATCTATCAGCGCTTCGGCTACAGCGTGGCATCGACGCACTTCGATTACTCCATCGATCCCCGTGACGTGCGCTTCGTCATGGAGGACGACCCCGGCGGCGAGGTCACGGTCCGCGAAGCGACCCCGGACGATGGTCAGAAGGGGAGTGCGCTGGACCGCGTCTACCGGGCCTACGCCGATTCGCGCACGCTGCTCTTGCATCGGGGGATGGCGCTGTGGCAGTCGGGGCCGTTCGCGCCGGGGCAGCCCGCGGACGGGCCGAACTACGTCGCTCTCTATGAGGAGGACGGCGAGCCCTTGGGCTACGTGGTCTACAGCAACCGCAGTCAGGGCGATCAGCCCCCCGGCGAGCGTGATCAGGTGTTGACGGTGAAGGATCTCGCCTGGTTGACTCCGGCTGCATACGTCGGGCTCTGGCGACATCTGGGCGCCCACGATCTGGTGCGGCGGCTGCGTTTTCCCAGCGTTCCCGAGGATGACCCCGCGTTTCGACTGATCGAAGAGCCGCGCCGCCTACGACGACGCTGGCGCGACGGCATCCTTCTGCGCGTGGTCGACGCGGAGGTGGCGCTGGCTGGACGTCCCTACGGGGCACCAGCCTCGCTGACGTTCGAGCTTTCGGATCCGCTCTGCGAGTGGAACCGCGGGGTCTGGCGGCTCGAGACGGACGGTCGCGCAAGCAGGATGACGCGAAGCGATGCGAGCCCCGACCTGCATATCCCGGTCCACGCGCTGGGCGCCATGATCGGCGGCTATTTACCTCCCTCGCGGCTGGCGCGCATGGGGCGCCTGGAGGCGTTGC
>JAPUIR010000277.1 GCA_027296805.1 Chloroflexota bacterium
CGCGACGCCGCGCTCTTCGGCACCGGACAGCTGCCCAAGTTCGGCGAGGACCTGTTCCGTACCAAAGACGGTTTCTCGATGATCCCGACCGCCGAGGTGCCGCTGACCAACCTGGTCGCCGGCGACATTCTCGAAGAGACGTCGCTACCCTTGCGGGTCGCCGCGCTCACGCCGTGCTTCCGCTCCGAGGCTGGTGCGGCCGGCAAAGACACCCGCGGTATGCTGCGCCAGCATCAGTTCGACAAGGTCGAGATGGTCTCGATCGCCCATCCGGAGCGCTCCGACGAGGAGCTGGAGCGCATGACCTCCTGCGCCGAAGAGGTGCTCAAGCGCCTCGGGCTGCGCTACCGGGTGGTGGTGCTCTCGACCGGCGATATGGGCTTCGGCGCGCGCAAGACCCACGACATCGAGGTCTGGCTGCCGGGTCAGGACACCTACCGCGAGATCTCCTCCTGCTCCAACTGCGGGGACTTCCAGGCCCGGCGCATGAACGCGCGCTTCCGGCCCGCGGAAGGGAAGGGGACGCGCTTCGTCCACACCCTCAACGGCTCGGGCGTCGCGGTCGGGCGCGCGCTGATCGCGGTCATGGAGAACTACCAGCGCGCCGACGGTTCGTTCGCGATCCCGCAGGTCCTACGCCCGCGCATGGGCGGCATGAGCGAAATCGCGGCCCATAACTCCCCCGGCGGTCCCCTTGGCGGCCCCCATGGCTAAAGCCTCGCTCGACCTCGAGAACGCCCGAATCCTGGTTACCAACGACGACGGCATCGAGTCGCCCGGCCTCTGGCAGCTCGCCGAGGTGATGGCCGAGTTCGGCCGCGTCCTGGTCGTCGCGCCGGCGGGCGAGGCCTCCGGCTCCGGCACCATGGTCACCTATCGCCGCGAAATCGAGGTGCAACAGGTCCCAGAACGGATCCCGGGCGTCCGGTCCTACAAAGTGGACGGAACGCCTGCCGACTGCGTGCTCGTCGGCCTCAGGCAACTCAAGGAAGGTCACATCAGCATCATTGCCGCTGGCATCAACCCCGGCGCGAACCTCGGGGCCGACATCTTTCTCTCGGGGACCTGCGGCGCGGCCCTGATGGGCGCCTTCCGCAACATCACCTCCTTTGCCCTCTCCCTCGCCCTGGAGATGCAGAACGGCGACGCGCCTGGCTTCCACTGGGAGACGGGTGCCGCCGTCGCGCGGACATTGGCTCGCGGCATCGAAGACGGCGGGGTCCCAGAAGGCGCGTTCCTGAACGTGAACATCCCCGCGATGCCGTTGGCCAACCTGCGCGGCATCGCCACGACGCGCGCCGCGCCCGGCGGCTACGCCCACCTCCAGGAGAAGATCGACCCTAAGACCGGCAAGCTGGAGCGCCAGATCGTCGCCGATACGCGCCACGCACACCCCGGCACCGACATCCGCGCCGTGCTCGATGGCTACGTCTCCATCAGCCCGCTCGACACCGCCATGATCCACGAAGCGCACACCCGCCGACTAGCCACCATCAACGACTCCCTCTCCTCCCACCTCGCCGCACAGGCGTAAACGCCCGCCAACCACCTCTTGCCGCCTCATGCCGCAGTGCTACAATGGCTGGAGAGGTAGAGTTGTAATTCCGTCCTTGCTTCGGTCGACCCGAACGCTACCAGACGAGGTCAAACATGTCCGGACACTCTAAGTGGTCATCGATAAAGCGCGACAAGGGCATCGCTGATAATAAGCGCGGCCAGCTCTTCACAAAGCTGGGGCGCGAGATCAGCGTCGCCGCGCGCCACGGTGGCGGCGACCCCGACGCAAACTCACGCCTCCGCCTCGCCATCGACCGCGCCCGTGGCGCCAACATGCCCAAAGACAACATCGAACGCGCGATCAAGAAGGGCACCGGCGCCGACTCCGACGCCGCAATGCTCGCCGAAGTCATCTACGAAGGCTACGGACCAGGCGGCGCCGCCGTCCTGGTGGAAGCGCTCACCGACAACCGCAACCGCACGGCCTCCGACGTCCGCAACGCCTTCACCACCGCCGGCGGCAACCTCGGCGACGCGGGCAGCGTCGCTTGGCAGTTCGAGAACCGCGGTCTGATCACGCTCAAGCCCGGCGACGAAGACCCGGAGGAGCTCGTGCTGCGAGCCATCGACAGCGGGGCGGAAGATGTGATGGTCGATGGCGGCGCGATCGAGGTCTACACCAAGCCGGATGAGCTCGAATCTGTGCGCCAGGCGCTGGCGGCGGCAGACATCCCCATCGGTTCGGTGGAGTTCATGAAGGTGCCCAAGAACACGATTGCCTTGGACGTCCACAAGTCCAAACAGGTCCTCCGCCTCCTCGACCAGCTAGACGAGTTGGAAGATGTCCAGCGCGTCTCCTCCAACGCCGACTTCCCAGACGAAGTCCTCGCCGCCTACGCCTAAGAAGAGCCGGCTTCCGATTCGCCCCCTTATGCCTCCGACTTCAGTCAGAGGTCCACCAGACCTCCCCTTCGCTGTAAATGCCAAGCAACGTACAATGGCCTTGTAGAGCAAGGAGGGCGTTCACTGGATACAGCCGACCCATTCATCGTCCTCGGTGTCGACCCCGGTCTACGCGTCACCGGCTGGGGCATCGTCGA
>JAPUIR010000278.1 GCA_027296805.1 Chloroflexota bacterium
GAGGACACCTTGGCTCTCTCCCTCGACGCAGGCAGCTTCATGCAGATCATCGAGGACGACTTCCTGCTCTACATGTCGATTGCGACCAGTCTGGCGCGAGCCACCATGGAGGCCTTGTACGACTGGGGCTCGAAGCGACCGGCCGAGCGGGGCTTTTCGGAGGATCGACTTCAGGAGACGTTCGCGACCCTGAACCTCGTCCATCGCCTCGCGCAGGCGCGAGAGGCTCCCTTCTTTCGGGGATCGAATCTGACGGTTCTGACCGAGCTGCTCCGCTTCCAGCAGCCCCGCGTGCTTCGCGCAGGCGAGCTGCTCTTCGAGGAGGGCGGGACCATCGAGTCGATGGCGCTGATCCTCGACGGGACCTTCGTGACGACGAGCGGAGGGGGCGAGACGCTTCATCCCGTCGGCTCGATGCTCGGCGGCTGGGAGATCTTCACCCAGCAAGCCCGGCGCGAGACGGCCCGTGCGGTGACGCCCGCCCGCATCATCGAGATCGACCGGACCCTCTTCACCGACGTTCTCGAGGACCACTACGAGTTCGCCGTCGACTACCTAAGCAAGATCAGCCGGCGCGTCATCGAGCTGCGTTACTCTCATCCTGTGGCACTCACTGTGGATCGGTAAGCGCCCTCACGCGATTGTTGCTGCCTCCGAGCCGACTCGGTTACCTTGTGCATGTGGCGAAGGACAAGCCGGCGCCAGTCGAGAGGTCAGGCCTAGAGAAACTGCTCGGTGTTTTCACCGAGGTCGAGGCCGGCGAGGGGGTCACCGCACTCCTACTCACCTCCAACATCTTTCTGCTGCTCACGGCGTACTACGTCATCAAGCCGGTGCGCGAGGGCCTCATCCTCGCCATGCCATCCGGCGCTGAATACAGGAGCTACATGAGCGGCGCCATCGCGGTTGCGCTGCTGGTCGCGGTGCCGGCCTACGTGCGATTGGCCAAGAAGTGGCCACGCAACAAGCTGGTCGTGGGGGTGACGCTGTTCTTCGTCTCGCACCTGGTGTTGTTCTTTGTGCTCAGCAACCTCGCCGCCATCAGGCCCTATTTGGGGCTCATTTTCTTCATTTGGGTCGGAATCTTCAACATGATGGTGGTCGCCCAGTTCTGGGCCTTCGCCAACGACGTCTACACCGAAGAGCAGGGTAAACGACTCTTCGCCCTGATCGGCATCGGCGCCTCGACAGGTGCTGCGTTCGGTGCGGCGATCGCGAAGTTCATCATCCCGATCATCGGCTTGTTCCAGATGTTCCTGGTCGCCGGCGCCATGTTGGCCATCTGCGCGTTCATCGCACAGGTGGTGCACGTGCGCGAGACCAGGAAAGGAGACAGGCAGGTCAAGAGACAGCTGAAGGTCACCGTTGCGGCGTCGTCGCAGGACTTGCGCGAAGCCGTGGACAAGGCCAAGAAGGCCAAAGAACAAGCCGCGAGGACCGGAGCCTTTGGCATGGTCTTCAAGTACAAGTACCTGCTGTTGATGGCGACGTTCTCGCTGCTGTTCACCCTAGTAAACACCAACGGCGAGTACATCCTCGGCTCCATCGTCAGCGCCGCTGCCGACGAACAGATCGCCGCGGGTGCCATCGCCGCTGCCGACAAGGGCAAGTGGATCGGCGCCTGGTTCGGTGACTTCTTCTTCTACGTGAACGTGCTCGGTGTCGCGCTGCAGAGCTTCGTGGTGTCCCGGCTCGTGAAGTTCGGCGGCATCAAGCTCGCGCTGTTCTTCTTCCCCGTCGTTGCCTTGCTCGATGCTGCGGCGATCGCGGTCATGCCGATTCTCATCACCGCGCGGATCGGCAAGACGGTCGAGAATGCCAGCGACTACTCGGTCAACAACACCGCACGCAACATGCTCTGGTTGCCCACCACGAAGGCGATGAAGTACCAGGCCAAGCAGGCGGTCGACACCTTCTTCGTGCGCATGGGCGATGTCGGCTCTGCGCTGCTGGTCTACCTGCTTCTGCGGATCCTCGACATTGCCTCGCCGCGCCTGTTCGCGATCGTCAACGTCGGGTTGCTAGCCATCCTGCTCATCGTGTGTGCCTTGATCCTGCGCGAGCAAATCGTGCTGAAGAAGATGCGCGAAGACGGTGAGCTGGTTGACGAAGATGCGCTCTGAGCCCGCGCCATTCCGTCGGCCTCCCTCCGGTGCGAGTGGGGGGTGAGTGAAACGGGAGCCGCGCCGAGACCCTCTTTGCTGTCGTACCAGGGGAGATAGCGACGCCCGAACCCCCAGCGGTAGTGCAGGGAAAAGATCGGGTATCGCCCCACGCGTGCCCCCCAGTAGGTCAGCGTGGCCAGCCAGCTCGGAGCCTCTTTCTCCAGGCACCTCCGCAGCTCCCGATCCACCCGTTTTCGGTCGCCTTGGCTGCCCCCGCACCAGTAGTGGGCGTCGTGCGCGACGCAGCACTGCTTCCACGCGCGATCGGGCCAGATCGAGCAGCCGTCGGTGATGAAGGGCTTTTCGGGCGCCTCGCGTCGGCTCTCGGACGCCCCCTCGCAGATGGCTCGCGCCTGGTCTTGGAGCTGCGTCGCCCGGGCCGGATCGCTCGCGTAGGGCTCGACCGTGTGCCCGGTGGGCGCACAGGCGGCGAGGAGAACCGCCGGCCAGACTCTCACCAAGTTCATCGCAGTGTGTTGGCACACGCTCTCCGCCTCCGAGGTGAGACGCTTGACTTGCCTGGCTCACCTAGAAGTTGGCCGTCGCGGCGACTCCGGCGGGTACAGCGAGTGACTCCTCGGCCTCGTGAACCCCCTTTTCCAGATGCGAAGGAGACTAGCTCGGAGGAACCCTTCGGAATCGAGTGCGAGATCAGGGCCCATGGCGGCAAGGTCCCGGTGCGGGGTTTCTACGCGGTGTTCTACATCGCGCCCTCCTTGCCCGGGCTTCGCCTGGCGCGTTGACAGATCGGCTTGGTTGACAGAACGATCAGAATATTCTAAATTCTCAGAACGAATTCACCGAGGAGAGACCCGTGGATCCGGCCATCGCCACCTTTGTCGACGGGATCGCCGGGGCAGCGGCGACCTCGGGGGTGCTGAACCAGGTGCAGGGGCGCATCTTCGCCTTCCTCTACCTGAACCCCGCG
>JAPUIR010000279.1 GCA_027296805.1 Chloroflexota bacterium
CCCGTGTATCGAGCGTGCGGGGGGTCTCAGGGGGGCGCAGCCCCCCTGTTTAGACGTAAGTCATCAACTCCAGCACGTTCCCGTCCGGATCCCGCGTATAGATCGACGTCCCCTGCCGCTGCCCTGCATCCCCGCCGCCTCGCTGATCGACCGGCCCGTACGCCACCTCACCCCCCGAGTCCAGGATCAACTGCTTCGCCTCCTCGATCGTCCCCTCAAAGTAGAAGCATAGATTCCCGCAGCCGGGCGTCGCCGTCGGTCCCTTCGCCGTGAACTTCGGGTTCTGCCACATCTCCGGCGGATGCACATTGATCTTCGTGTGCTCGCCCACCTGGATTGCAAACAGCGGAAAGTCCCCCGCCCGCCACTCGTCCTCGTAGAGGATCGTGAACCCGAACCGCTTATAGAACGCGATAAACGCCTCCGCGTCCGCCGTCGGCAGCGACACATGATCGAATCCGCGCACCGGCATCATGCCCTCCTCCAGCCGACCTATGCCTGACCTGCGTCCGACCGAGGCTGCGGCTCCCGGACCCTAGCCTGCCCCGCTCCGCTCCGTATACTCGGCCCCGTCCCGTGCGTCTCGCCCCGGCGTGCGCCAACGAAAGGACGCCCCATGGCCACCGTCGAAACCACCGCCGGCCCCCTCGCAGGCGCCGACCTCGGCTTCACCCTCAGCCACGAGCACATCGCCATGCAGCCCGCCAACATCGGCCGACACTACCCCTGGCTTGTCGACCGCGACGCCATCCGTAGCCGCGCCATCCGCGAACTGACCGAGGCCAAGGCTGGCGGCGTCGACACCATCATCGAACTCAGCACCCCCGACCTCGAACGCGACGTCGCCCTCATCGCCCAAGTCGCCAACGCCTCCGGCATGCAGGTCGTCGTGGCCACCGGCCTCTGGCGCGACATCCCCCGCTACTTCTGGACCCGCAGCCCGGAGGAGATCGCCGATGTCTTCGTCCACGAGATCGAAGTCGGCATCGCCGACACCGGCATCAAGGCCGGCGTGATCAAAGTCGCCAACGACGCCGAGGGCGTCACCCCCCAGGCCGAACTCGTCTTGCGCGGCGCGGCCCAGGCCAGCCGACGCACCGGCTGCCCCATCAGCACCCATCATTGGGCGCCCAAAGAGGTCGGCCACCGTCAGGTCGAGGTCTTCCAGGAGGAAAACGCCCCCATGGATCGCGTCTGCATCGGCCACAGCGCCGATTCCACAGACGCCGATTACCTCGAAGACCTGCTCAACGCCGGCGTCTTCCTCTCCATGGACCGCTACCCCGGCGCCGACGGCCGCCCCAACTGGCAGCAGCGCAACACCACCGTCAAAGAACTCATCGACCGTGGCTGGGCCGGCAAACTCATGCTCGGCCATGACTACGCTCCCGGACTCCACCCCGAAGAATCCCCCACCCGTTATCTCTTCCTCTCCACCGTCGCCCTTCCCGCCCTGCGCAAGGACGGCGTCCCCCAAGAAACCATCGACCTCATGATGCGCGACGTTCCCCGCCACTTCTTGACGGGGGAGAGCTAACAGGAGAGCTAACTGGAGAGAGCGAGCGGAGCCCGACACCATGCCTGCCCTCCCCCTCGAAGATGTCACCGTCCTCGACCTCGCCGACGAAGCCACCGTCCTCGGCTCTCGCCTCCTCGCCGAACTCGGCGCCGACGTGGTCCGCGTCGAGCACGCCGCCGGCGACTCCGTTCGTCGCCGCCCGCCGTTCCTCCACGACGACGAGGGCATCGAGCGCTCCCTCGCCCACCTTCTTTACAACGGCGGCAAGCGATCCCTCGCCCTGGACTTCGATCGATCCGAGGCTTGGCTCCTACTCGAACGTCTCCTCCCTGCCATCGACATCGTCATCGCCCCCCTCGACAAGCCCACTGGCATGGCCGCCTTCCTCGCAGCCATCCCCCAGGCCCATCCCGCGATCGGCCTCGTCGACATCGTCTTCCGCCGCGACGCCCCCCACGAAGTCGCCACCGACCTCATCGCCACCGCCGCGGGCGGACTCATCGTCCTCAACGGCTTCTCAGACGACCCACCCAACTACCCCGCCGGCGAACTCGCCTACAAGCAGGCCTCCATGGCCGCCGCCGAGGCCGCCCTCGCCATGCTTCTTGCCGCAGCCCGGGGCGGCCGGGCCGGGCACATCACCATCAGCCTGCAAGAGGCCGTCAACTGGACCACCCTCCAGACCGCCAACGGCAACATCTGGCACTGGCATCGCCAAGTCCCCGACCGCCACAACCCCATCGCGCCTCCCGCGATCCACAAGAGCCGCGATGGACACTGGCTCTCCTTCACCATCCACCCGCCGCACTGGGATCGCTACGTCTCCTGGGTCCGCCAGTACGTCTCCGCCCCCGACCTCGACGACCCCGAATGGGACGACCTCGCCTATCGCCTCTTGCAGCGCGGCCGCGTCCACGACTACACCGCGGCCCTCTGCGCCGCGCTCACCCTCCAGGAACTCATCGACGAGGGACAAGCACGCGGTCTGCTGGTCCTCCCCCTCAACTCCATGCGGGACCTGGCCCAGGATCCCCACCTCCTCGCCCGCGACTTCCTCGTCGACACTCAACATCCTCAACTCGGCGAAACCGTCCGACTCCCCCGCACCGCCTTCCTCTCCAACCGTTATCCGCCCGCGCTCGGGCCGGCCCCCACCCTCGGTCAGCACAGCGAGGAAGTCCTGACCCGCTTCGCCGGCCTCGACCCCGCCGAACTCGACGCCCTCTTCGACGCTGGGATCGTCCACGGTCCCCGCACCCCTGCCAAAGCCACTGCCACACCCCCAGCCGCGTCCAGCGCCCCAGCCGCGTCCAGCCCAACAGGCGCGACGGTCCCCGGCATCCGGCCCCTCCCAGCTCCCACCCACCCCACCGCCGATCCCCACCAGCCCCTCGCCGGCGTGCGCATCCTCGACTTCTGCTGGGCCATCGCCGGGCCCCTTACCACCCGCCTCCTCGCCGACCTCGGCGCCGACGTGATCAAAGTCGAGTCCGA
>JAPUIR010000028.1 GCA_027296805.1 Chloroflexota bacterium
CCCCGCCCCACTGATACGGGCACAAAGAAAACGCCCCCCCTTGGGCGGCCGCTCCTTGTCTCGATGAACGAGCGTGTCTCGCTGAGCGAGCGGCGCTAGTCGCCTCCGGCGACCGCCGCCCCTTCTGCTTCCCGGGCCTCGCGCTTCGCGGCCACTCGCGCCGCCACATCCTCAATCTTCCATACCTTGGCCGCCGTGCCGCCCGCGATCATGTTCGCGTCCGCCTCCGGCAGTTGCGAGTAGATATCGGCCAGGATGCGACGACTCTCGCCCAGGGTGCTCTCCGGGTGCGGGTAGTCGAACGTCCACATGCAGTGGTCCGCGCCAATCTGTGCCATCTCGCGAATCCCCGTCGGGTCGTCCATGAACGTCGAGTAGCAGTTCTGCCACCAGTAGTACGACGGCAGCTGAGCCAGCTGCGGCCGCATCTCGCTCTCAAACTCGCGGTAGAGGCGGTCCGCGTCGAACATCGCCGTCGCCGCCCAGGCGATCCCACCCTCCGTGAAGATCACCTTCAGCTCCGGGTGTCGCTCGAAGATGCCCGAGAATGTCAGCAACCCCCATAGCTTTCGGAAGGACTGGAACTGCGAGAGCAGGAAGGTTCCCAGCGCCCCCGCGCCGCCCGTGATCAGGTTCTCCCCGATGTGGAACGAGAGCGCGATCCCGCTCTCCTCGATCGCCTCCCACATCGGCACCATCTTCGACGAGTTGTAGCGCACGTCCTGCGGGTAGGACGGGATCTCCATCGCCTTGAAGCCCCACGCCTTCAACTTCTCGATGTAGTCCCGCGTCGCGTCCGGCTCGAAGATCGTGGGCAACACGCCGATTCCGAACAGCCGCTCCGGGTCGTACTGGACCCACTCGGACAGCCACTCGTTGTACACGTCGTACGACGCGACCATCTGCTCCTTGTCTTCCATCGCGAACAGCCCCAGGGCCTTCTGCGGGAAGACGAAGCCAATGTCGACGCCCTCCGCGTCCATGTCCTTCAGCCGCTCACCGCGGTCCGACATCCCCGGGCGGCCTTCCACCAGGTGGCTGTTGAGCCCCGGCGTGTCGAAGGAACGGCCGTCCACCTCCAGGTGGTAGCCGGTGTCGTCGTACCAAAGTTTGGGCGCTGTGTCGCGCCATTTCACTGGCAGCCGGTCCTGCCACAGCCCCGGCGGTTCGATCAGATGATCGTCCGCGGAGATGACCGCCTGCCCGGCCGGGGGACGCCAGCCGTTGTCCGGGCTTGGTCGATCCATGGGCCAGGGTTCTGCTGCGCGCGGCGTGTATCGGTCCATCACGTCCTCCACGACGTCCATCCGGGTCGCTGTCGATCAGGGTAATACGTCCGGAGCGAAAGATCATTCCTCGGCCAGGAAATCCTAGTTGCGACTAATTGCAAAAGCGACTGGTCGCGAGTAGCCTGCGACCCGGGGAAGGTGGCTTCGGATATGCGTAGCCCTACTCGAAGGCGTGGCGCTGTTCTTCTGCTGCTGATCGTCGGCGCGCTAATCGCCGCTGCCTGCGGCGGGAGCCAGGATCGCCCCGCCTCCTCCGACCTCGACACTGGCTCCGACGACGACCGCCTGCTCGTCGTCACCACCGTCTCGCCCCTTCGCAACATCGTCGAGAACGTGGGCGGCGACCGCGTGACCGTGATCGGCCTCGTGCCCGAGGGCACGAATTCTCATACCTTCGAGCCACCCCCCTCCGCCGCCCGCGACATCGCCCGCGCTGACCTGATCTTCCTCAATGGCCTCAACCTGGAGTTGCCCACCCTGGAGCTGGCCCGCTCCAATGCCGCGGAGGGCGTCCCCATCGTCCTGCTGGGGGAGGCCGCGATCACCCCAGAGCAGTACGTCTTCGATGACTCGTTCCCCGAGTCGGCCGGCAATCCCAACCCGCATCTCTGGACCTCGCCTGATTTGGCCGTGCGCTACGCGGAGATCGTAGAGAGCGCCTTGTCCCAGGCCGATCCCGAAGGCGCCGACTACTTCGCGCTCAACCTCGCTGCCTTCGTCGAGCGGGTGCACGCCATGGACGCAGGCTTCGTCGTGGTCATCGCGACGATCCCCGAGTCCAATCGCAAGCTGCTCACCTATCACGACTCCTTCCCCTTCTTCGGCGCGAAGTACGGGTTGGCGATCATTGGCGCCATCCAGCCCTCCGATTTCTCCGAACCCTCGCCCCGCGAGGTCGCGAATCTCGTGCGGCAGATCCGCGCCGAAGGGGTGCCTGCCATTTTCGGCTCCGAGGTGTTCGCCAGCGAGGTCCTCGACACCATCGCGAACGAGGTGGGGGCGGTGCAGGTCAGCACCCTGCGCGACGACGATCTGCCAGGCGAGAGTGGCGATCCCGAGAACACGTTCGTCGCGATGATGGTCGAGAACGTGCGCACCATGGCGTCCGCCCTCGGCGGCGACCCCAGCTCGCTCGACGGCTTCGACACCACCGACACCTGGATCCCCTACGCCGAATTCGAGGCCGGAAGTGCCTGAGGGCTGCCTGCCTGAGTCCCTCAATGCCTGAAGGCGCAAAGACTGAACCGCTCCCCGATCCGGGAGCACAACGGGTCTCCGGCGCCCAGCGCCCAGTCGGCCACGGCCCGCCCTCCGACCGCGCGACCGGGGAGCCGCTCGTCTCGCTGCACGGTGTCACCCTGGGCTATGAGGCCACCGTGGTCCTGCGCGGGGCGAACTGCGTCATCCAGCGTGGAGAGTTCATTGGGGTGGTCGGTCCCAGCGGCTCGGGCAAGACCTCGCTTCTGCGCGCCATCCTCGGCCAGGTCGATATCTTCGCCGGCGAAGTCGAGTTGCACTCCGACGCGCGCCAGCGCCCAACTCGCATCGGCTACGTCCCCCAGGTGGAGACGGTCGACTGGAACTTCCCCATCACCGTCGAGCAGATCGTCTTGCAGGGGCGTTGGCGCGAGATGGGCTGGCGACCCTGGGCCGGCCGTCAGGACAAGGCCCTCGTCGCGCAGGTCCTCGAACGGTTGGGCATCGCGGATCTGCGAAAGCGCTCGATCCGGGCACTGTCGGGCGGGCAGCAGCAGCGCGCCTTCCTTGCCCGTGCCCTGATCGGCGACCCCGACCTGCTGCTCCTGGACGAACCCACCAGCGGCGTCGACATTAAGACCCGCCACGAGGTGATGCACCTCCTGGGGGAGCTCAATCGCGCCGGTACGTCGATCCTCCTCACGACCCACGACCTCAACGCCGTCGCCAGTCACCTGCCACGACTGATCGCTCTCGGCGACAACGCCATCATCGCCGACGGTCCGCCCGACGCCGTCCTCACCCCCTCCGTCCTGCGCCAGGCCTACGGCGCGGAGATGCTCGTCCTCCGACGCGGGCGCCGTCTCTACGTCGTCGAGCACCCCGACGACGAACCCGACCTCAGCGGGGGCTTCGATCCCCTCCGCGAAGAGGTCCTGCAGATCGCGGAGCCGCCAGCCTCCGCCCCCGAACCGGAGCGAGCCTAGGCATGTTTGAGCCCTTCGAGTTCGAGTTCATGATCCGCGCCATGGTCGCCGCCTCTGTGGTGGGCGCGCTCACCGCCGCGGTGGGCGTGTTCGTGGTCTTGCGCCACTTGTCCTACATCGGGCACGGCTTGGCCCACAGCGTCTTCGGCGGCGCGGTCGTCTCCTTCGTCGCGGGCATCAACTTCTACATCGGCGCCACCGTCTGGGGGCTGGTCTCCGTCTTTCTCATCAACGCCGTCTCCCGACGCCGCCAGATCGGCGGCGACGCCGCCATCGGCATCATCACGACCTCCGCCTTTGCGGTCGGTGTTCTCCTCATCAGCCGCGGCGGCAGCTTCAACCGCGACTTTGAGGCGGCCCTCTTCGGCGAGATCCTCGGCATCACCAACACCGACCTTGCCATCACGGCGGCCGTGCTGGTCGTCGTCATGCTGGCGCTCTTCCTCATGTGGAAGCAGCTCATCTTCACCACGTTCGACCAGGACGTGGCGGGGGCATACGGCGTCCCGGTCCGTGCGGTAGAAGGGGTCTTCTCGTTGATTCTGGCCGCCTCCGTAATCGCCTCCCTGCAGGTCTTGGGAGTGACGTTGCTCGCTGCGGCACTCGTGATCCCGCCGGTCGGCGCCCGCCTGCTCACCGACTCTTTCACCCGCATGTTCTTCATCGCGGTGGCGTTGGGCACGCTGACGGGATTCTTCGGCGCCTACATGTCCTGGTTCGTCGACTCCTCCTCCGGCGCGACCATCGTCCTGCTCCAGGCCGCCGTGTTCGTCCTTGCCCTCAGCTACGCGGGCGCGCGCTCGCGCTGGCTGCGACGGGGCGCGCGGGAAACCGAGCGCATTGCGGGCTTGGAGAAGACCGTCTACTAGCTCACGACTCCCGCCGCGCCCGCCGCGAGACGCCCTCCCGATCGAGGACCGTGATTTTGCGCCGCGCCAGCGTCACCAGACCGCTCGCAGCCATCTGGTTCAGCATGCGCGTCACCGACTCGCGCGTCGCCCCCACCCGCTCCGCGAGATCTTGCTGGCTCAGCCCCCGCACCACATCGTCCGCATCGCTCGCCCGCAGCAGCGCGATCGCGAGCCGCGTGTCCAATCCCTCGTGCGCGAGTGTTTCCAGCTGCGCCTCCGCCAGGTTGACCCGCTCCGCCAGGTGATCGATCACCCGCCGTGCGATGGCCGGCCGCGACTCCAGCAGCGCATAGACGTCGCCACGACTCATCGCACAGATCAAGCTGTCCTCGGTCGCCTCCGCGTAGTTGTCGGCCATGCCCTGCCCGAGCAGGGACATCTCGCCAAAGAACGACCCTGCCTTGAGGTCGTACAGGACCAGCTTCTTGCCCTCGGCGTTGAGTTTGTAGATCTGAACCTGCCCCTTCTTCAGAAAAAAGAGGACCTCCCCGCGATTCTCCGGGCCGAACAGCAGTTGCCCTGCGCGGCAGGTCGTGACGTTCGTCATCTCGCTCACGTCCGCCATCGTCTCCGCGTCGAGATCGTGGAAGAGTTCGTTGGCCGCCAGCAGCCGCGTCTTGGCGGCTGCGGCTGCATCCGGGTCGCGCGCGAGTCGGGGCATCAAGCGGGTCACCGTAGGGCGTCCTCTCCGGCCGACGCTAACGCATGCTGGACCGCCTCGCTGATCTCTCCGCGCTCTGGCCTGCCGTATTGAATCAGCCGTCCCTGCAACGCGAACGCCGGCACCGCGACGAGCCAGTCCGGCGGCTCGACCCGCTCATCGCCCAGCTCCCGCACGGCCACCACGAGCCGCGGGAACCAGCTCTGAATCTCGGCCGCGAAGCTGCGCGCAGCTGCGCATCCGGAACAGCCTGCATCCACATACACATCGAGAGTCACTGCCGCCATGCATCCAGCCTCGCCGCTCGCCCGACGCCCCGACAGTGATCTTCCTCACACTTCACCGGGCGCCTCGGCCGCGCACGATGCCTGCGCGGCTCTGTCGCCCCGACATCACGTCGTTCGCCGAACGTGATCCGGATCACAGAGCGCGACTACACCGGTTCCGTAGCTTCAATGCGACGCGGGCGAACGCCCCATATAGTTGCAGGCACACGGAAGGCTGAGGCAATGGCGAAACACATGGCGAGCACGACGATCGCGGCGAGTCCCGAAAAAGTCTGGGAGGTGGTCAGCGACAGCAGCCGGCTTGCCGAATGGCTCAGCCCGCTGCAGGGCGTCGACAAGGTGGAGCCCGCAGGCCCCCTGGCAATGGGCACCAAAGTGGAAGGGACGTTGGGCAACATCGGTGGCGCCAAGCTCAGCTTCAAGCAGGCCGAACCTGGCCGGCTCTTGGCTTGGTCGGCGGGGCCCTTCATGGCGCACATGATGCGTATGCCCATGCACGTGGAACTGGCGCTCGAAGGCGGCGCAGAGAGCACCACCGCCACCATCACCTTCAAGTCCAATCCGATGATCGCGCCCCTCATGGGGATGATGACCGGCCTCAAGTTTGCCGATGAGGCCCCCGCCACCATGGAGGCGCTCAAGGCGGCCGTTGAGAAGGATTAGCCGAATGTCACTTCTCAGCCAGATCTTCGATCCAGTCGGCCGGTTGGAGCAGTCGATCGCGCGCGAGGTCGGGCCGCCGGCCTTGCGCCGGATCGAAGCCACGATCGGCCGCCGGCCCCTGATGCCCCTGATTGGCATCGGCTTGGCCGCGACGGGCCTCACGCTGATCGTGGCCCTCACGATCAGCGCCGGCACCCACGCCGACAACTTCGGCGGTGGCCCGGGCGAGGTCTTGAACGCGGTGCAGTTCCGGCCCTGGTTCCGCATCGCCTTGATCGCGAGCGTCGGCCTCCTGCTCTCCGGGATCATCACCCTGCTGCTTGCCGTCACGGTTCGCATCTGGTGGCTCAGCTACACCAACCAGACCCTGCTTCCCACCGCGGTCGACGCACTCCGCGCTCGCGAGGGCAAGCAGCCCCTTTTCCTCTCGGACGAAGTCGATCGGAGTCCCTGATGGCATTGCGTCAGCTCACCTTCTCGCCTGCCTTGGAGAGCCGCGTCCAGGAGCGGATCAACGCCTTGCCGGCCGTTCGCATGACCGCGATGCAGACCATGGCCTCGTTCATGTGGCGGCCACTCGCCCTCATGGGCGTCATGGTCCTTTTCTCGGGTGCGATCATCGCTGGCGTCAACTCGTTCCGCGTCGACGAATTCTTCGGCTCACCCGACATGCGGCAGGCCCTCAACCTGGGCGCCGCGGACCCCGCCGAGCAACTCACCTTCTCCAGCATCCAAACCTGGCTGCCGGGCTATCAGTTCCTTGGAATGGGCCTCCTCTTCGCCGCGATCACGATGGTCCTCGCGGCGATCCTGGGACGGCTGCGTGTTCTCGGTGGCACGGTGCAGGGCTCCCTCGGCGCGCCGATCGTCTTCCCGCCTTTGCCCATCTCTGCCCGCCTCTTCCCCATGCTCATGCTGTTCGGGCTCGTCGTTCTCCTCACCCAACTCGGCGTCAGCGCCTGGCTTGCGACCGAAGCCAAGTCCGGCGACCCAGGAGCCTTGCTCAACGTCCAGCAACATGCGGACTGGCTGCAGGGCATGCGTTTCGCGGGCGTGGGCCTCATGCTCTCGGGCATCGCGCTGGCGATGTTCACCATCACGATCGCCATGCGCTTCATGGCGCGACGGGTGGCGGAGGTGACCGCGCAGGCGGTCGAGCAGGACTAGCTCGGGGCCGGGTGCCGTCGGGGCCGGCTGCTGGCCTATTTGGCGGCGGGCGGCTCGCGGTCGGGCAGAGCGAAGGGCCGGCCCGGCTGCGGAGGCTCCAGCAAGCGCTGCACCATCGAGACCGCCTCTTCCAGGTTGTAGCCCTGGTAGAGGAGCGCCTTCATGCGCTGGGTGTCGCCGAAGAAGAAGCGTTCGTACAGCTCCTGTCGCCCGCCCCAGCTACTGCCCACCACGTCCCAGGCCAGCCGGAACAGCGCTACGCGATTCTCCGCGTCGGTCTCCGCTCCCCGGAAGTAGCGCTCCAGCCCCTGCCCCAGCGCCTCGAACGTCGCCTGATCGGGAGCGGCCATGAACCCCGCCCCGCCCAACTGCTTGATGTGGCCCACGATACGCACGTAAAACTCGGGGTAGAGCCGTAGCCCTGCTTGCACCGCTGCCTCGTTCACGTAGTACAACCCGTTGTCGGCGCTCTTTTCCGCGCCTTCCACGGCGGCGATCGCGAGCGCCTCCATCGTGTTGAGACAGGTAACGATGTCGCCTAGCCGCTCCTGCACGTTGATGAATTTGCTGATCTGGCTCGACTCCGCCATCAGATGCGCGACGCCGAGTAGGAAGCGGGTCTTGCTGACGTTTTTGACCAGGACGTGGTGTCCCAGCGACTGGAAGAAGCGCACCGCCGGCGCCGTGCGGTTGTGGATCTCCACGTCCTTGTACTCGAACACCATCTCCCACGGCACGAACGAGTCCTCGTACACCGCGACCGTGTCCATCTCCTCCATTCGCCCCGACAACGGATAGTCGCGATGACTGCGCTCCAGGTCGTAGGTGTCCCGGCAGATCCACTTCAGCCCCGGATGCGCGACCGGCGTCACCATCCCCAGTGCGTAGATGTCTTCCTCGTCCACGGTGATGTTGGGGCTGAGGAAGGAGAGGTTGACGTCGCAGAACGGCGCCATCGTCCCCACGATGCGCCCACCGCGTACCGTGATCCCCTCGCTCGACTCTTCCACCACGCCCGCGTTGATGTAGGGCTCCTGCTCCGAGAGCGGCTTAAAGCGATCCACCATGGGGTTGATGAACGTGTGCGTGAGCAGCAAGTCCTCGCGTCGGCACTTGAGGTACAGGTCGTAAGCTCGCTCGCCGTACTCGGGCTTGTGCTGGCCCCAGTGCGCCTTGGCCGCCCCCACCGCCATGATCGCCGCGTTCATGTAGTCGGGCGCGCGGCCCATCATCCCGCCGGTCACATCCGCCCAAGCCGCGAAGGCGGCGCCCCGCCGGCGCAGATCCTCTTTGCTGCGCGGTTCGATGTACGAGATGTGAGCCCGATCGCCGTCTGGCGTCTCGTACGTGACCAGGTCATGCACCGCCGGGTCGTGTTGGAAGTCGTACCACTGCGCCAGGGTGCGCGCCATGTTGCGGAAGCCTGGCTCCTCCGTCACATCGGCGATGCGCTTCCCGCTGATCCAAACCTCACGCTCGTCGCGCAGCGCCTCGAGATATTGCGCGCCCGTTCGCAGGCCCATGGTGTGCGTCCGCCTACGCGTTCGCGCCGAAGATCGGCACCTCGGTCGTATCCTCCAGCGCCGCTTCACCTTCCGTCGGCAGAGGCACGGCGTAGTTCAGCGCCGCGTCGGTGTCGCCCTCCCACACCTCGCGCGGGAGCTCGTACAGCACCTCGCAGCCGTACCCGTCGGGGTCAGACACGTAGACGCTGTGCGTCATGCCATGGTCCATCCGGATCTCGAACTTCACCTCGTTCTGCTGCAGCCAGCGCAGCTGCGCCAGCCACGACTCCCGGTCCGGGTAGTGGATCGCGAAGTGATTGATCCCGATCCCGGCAGGCGCCAGCGACCAGGAATCGTCCTCTTCCGGCCCCGCCTTCTCGGACGGCACTTCCATCAGCGCCAGGTCGTGGTGGTTGTCGGTCGAGCCGTTGTAGAACCGCATCGTCATGTTCGGCCGATGCAGCTCCCCGCAGCGCTTGAATCCCATCAGCTCCGTCCAGAACTTGTCGGAACGCTCGATGTCGCGCACGTTGAGCACCAGATGGTTGATTCCAGCCGGGGGGACCGGGCCGGTCGGCGCGTCGTCGCTGGCCATAGCACTCTCCAGGATCCGTGTGGTTTGCGATTGCGACGCTAGCAGGTTCGCGAGCAGTGGTTCAGCCGTGATCGGGCTCGTCAGGCACTGAGGTTGCGCTGCCGCACCGCGATCCCCGCCAGCGCCTCCAGCACGATTCGATTCGCCATCGCCGCGGTCACGTTGCCCGGTCCGTCGTAGGGCGGCGCGACCTCCACCACGTCCAGGCCCACCACCGGTAGCTCCAGCGCGCAGCGCCGCACCGCGTCGAGCAACTGCCGCGTCGTCAACCCGCCCGGCTCCGGGGTGCCCGTGCCCGGCGCCATTCCCGGATCGACCACGTCCACGTCGATCGACAGAAAGACGCCGTCGCAGTCATCCGTCGCGATCGTGAACGCCTCGCTCAGACATTCGTCGAGCCCCCGCTCCACCACCTCACTCATCTCGTACCAGCGCATCCCCTGATCCCGCATCCACTGCAACACGGGCGGGTCGGGCCAGTAGCCGCGCAGCCCGATCTGGAGAAAGCGATCCCCGCGCGCCGCGCCCGACTCGATCAAGCGTCGCATCGGCGTGCCGTGCCCCAGCAGCAGCCCCTCCATGTCTGCTCCGGTGTCGGCGTGCGCATCGAAGTGCACCACCGACACTCGCCCGTGGCCGAAATGGTTCGCCACGCCGGTCACGTCGGGCAGCGCGATCGTGTGGTCACCGCCCAGCACCACCGGGATCGCACCCGACTCCGCGATCGTCGTCACCGCGCGCTCCAGCCGCTCGACGCTCAACTCGATGTCGCCCTGCGGCATGTGCACATCGCCAACGTCCACCACACCCAGCGTGCTGAGCGGATCGATCCCCAACGCTAGGTGCGGCCGGTAAGGAATCTGCGGCAGGTAGTCGGTCGTGCGGATGGCGAGCGGTCCGAAGCGGGCCCCGGCGCGGTAGGTCGTCCCTCCGTCGAAGGGCGCGCCCACGATCACGGCCTTGGCGTTC
>JAPUIR010000280.1 GCA_027296805.1 Chloroflexota bacterium
ACCTTGCCTACCCGCTTCTCCTTGGGGAACTGCGTCGTGACCTCCTTCGGGTGCGCAGTCACCAACGCCCCGGCGATCGTCGAGCAGATCGCCCGCACCACGTCGTAGCGCAGGTTCCGCACGATCGGCACGAAGACGTGAATCCCGCTCGCGCCCGACGTCTTCACGAAACTGCGCAGCCCCGCTCCGTCGAGAATCTCCTTCAGCCACAGCGCCGTCGCCGCCGTTTGCTCGAACCCCTGCCGCGTCAGCGTGTTCTTTTCCACCACGCTCGACCCCTTCTCCGCGATGAACGGATCGAGGTCGAATAGCAGGAAATCGGGGTGGTTCAGCAGCGACGCCTCGATCCTCTTGCGCGAGTCCGTGTAGGTCGTGCCCAGCCCCTGTCCGTCCTTCCCCGGCCCCCGCGCCGCCCGCGCGAGCGAAACATGTAGCGCGATGTCGGCCAGCTGCCCCAGCCAAAGCAAGGTCGGCAAGTTGTTGCAGAGCAGGAAGTCGAGGTTTTCCTGGGCGTCCTCCGAGTAGATCGAGATCGGCTCCACGAACGCCGGCCGCTTCTGCGCCCAATGCTTCTGATAGAACGACTTGCCTTCCACCCCGTCGGGGAAGCGCGTTAGCGTCAGCGGTCGGTCGGCCAGGTGCGGGAGCAAGAACGGCGCGATCTCGGTGTAGTACACCAGCAAGTCGCGCTTGGTCACCGGCGCAATTTCGCCATGACCGGGCCACATCTCCTTGTCCAGGTTCGTGACTTTGACCTCCACCCCATCGACCATCAGCAGCGCATCGTTCCCGGCCGCCCCGAGTTGCGCTACCACGCGCGGCTCTCCGCTCGGCGGCGTAGGGCTGGCACCGACGTCGGCTCGGATCTCGCCCGCCAACAGGTCGTCGCGTAGACGCAGGAACACCGGCGCTCGCAGCTGGCCGCCGCTCGTGACCTCCGCGAACTTCGCCTCCACCACTAACGTCGGACGAACGTAGCTCGTGGTCTTGGCGTCCGGCGGCTCCTCGTCGAACGGGTTGGACTCGCTCGCCAGCCCATCCAGCAGCGCCCGCGTCGAGTCGAGTTGCGCATCTCGGAAGCCGCTGCCCACCCGGCCCACATACGACAAGGCGCCGTCCTCGCGGAACTTGCCCAGTACCAGGGCCCCAAACGTCGAAGCGCGCGCCCCGTTCCCCTGCGTGAACCCGCCCACCACGAAATCGTCCGTCTGCTGCGATTTGAACTTGACCCAGTCCGACGTGCGCTTGTTGGTCACGTACCGGCTCCCCCGCCGCTTGGCGACCACCCCCTCGAAGCCCTGCGCGATCAGCGCCTCGAAAACCCGTCGCGGCGGCGCCTCGATCGGCTCCAGCACCCCCACGAAAGCCGATGAGTCGACCGCCCGCGCCAGATACTCCTTTCGCAGCCAGAGCGGGCTGCCGCGCAGGTCGGTGCCGTCGATGTGCAGCAGATCGAAGGCGTAGTAGATCACAGGGATCTCCGCATCGGCCTGCTCGATCTCTCCCTCCCCGATCAAGTTCATGCGCTGCTGCAGCAGCTCAAACGACGGCGCCCCGTTCGGGCGTGGCGCCACCAGCTCGCCGTCCAACATCAGCGCCTCCGCCGGCTGACGCGCCAGCGCCGCCACGACGCTCGGATACGCGTTCGTCAGATCGATGTTGTTGCGCGACCTCAGCTTGACCTCCCCGCCCACGATCGTCGCGACCGCGCGGATCCCGTCCAGCTTCGGTTCGATCAGCCAGTCGCCCCCCGTGAACGAGCGTCGATCCAGAGCGGCCGGATCCTCGCTTTGCGCCAGCATCGGTCGCAGCGATCGTGGCGGGTTCCCTTGTTTCGCCTTCGGCGCTTCAGCGGGGTTGGGCAGATCCAGCCCACTCAGCGACGGCAGCACCTCGCCTGCTTTCAAGTCGTCGATCGTGACACCCGTCAGCACTGACGCGTCGTCCGCCAGCACATCGAGCTCCGTCGTCGCCAGATCGTCGTCGTGCTTGAAGAACAGCCACGACTTCGGATCCTGCTTCGTCTTGACCAGCGCCCACGACCCTTTGAGCTTGCGCCCTCGCAGCCGCACGGAGAGCTTCCCCGCCTCCAGATCGATCAGCGCCTGCGCCTGCGCCGCTTGGCGGTCCGCGAAGCGCAAAGTGCCGTCCTCGTCCGGCGAATACGTGCCGTTGTCCCACACGATGTCTTGTCCGGCGCCGTACTCCCCTTTGGGAATCACCCCCTCGAAACGGCCGTACTCCAGCGGGTGGTCTTCCACCAGCACCGCCAGCCGCTTCTCCGAGGGGTCGTACGACGGCCCCTTCGGGATCGCCCACGACTTGTACACGCCGTCCATCTCCAGCCGCAGGTCGGAGTGCAGCCGCCGCGCCGCGTGCTTCTGCATCACGAACGTCAGCGGACCGTGCGTGGCCGCCGGGCGCCCACCGCCGGGCTCTGGGGTCAGCGAGAGATCGCGCTTGAGGTCGTAGTCGTGGAGGTCGTCCCGGGCCATGGCCGGCAGGCCCCCCTTCGACGCGAGGCGACTCGCTCGGCCGATGCTACGGCTTCGCGGCCACCTTGCGCTTGCGCGTCGCCTTCTTCTTCGGCGGCTTGTTCGCGGCCGGCGCGGGCTCCGACTCCGTCTCGGCCCCAGCGTCCCCGGCGCTCTTCTCCGCCGCCTCGATGCTGGCCTTCAGAGCGGCCACCAGATCGACTGCCTCCGCCGGCGCCGGCGCTTTCGCCTCCACGAACTCGCGGCCCTCAATCTTGGCCGTGATCCGATCCATCAGCGCCTCGCGGTACTCGTCCGCGAACGTTTCTGCGTCCCACTTCGTGCTCAGCATGTCGATCAGCTTCAGCGCGATCTCCAGCTCCGTGTCGTTCACCTCTACCGCGCTAATGTCGACCTCCGGGTTCACCCGGATCTCGTCCGACTGGTACAGCGTCGTGAGCAGCATCCGCCCCTCCGACGCACGCAGCGCGCAGGACGCCTCCCGCTGTCGCAGCGCGATCTTGCCCACCGCCACCAAGTCTTTCGCCTCCAGCGCTTGGATCAGCAGGGCGAACGGCTTCACCCCCGTCTCTTCGGGGTCCAAGTAGTAGCTCTTGTCGTAGAACACCGGATC
>JAPUIR010000281.1 GCA_027296805.1 Chloroflexota bacterium
AGGCCTGGGGACTCTGGCCGACCGTGCGGCATCAGGACATGGGGCTGGTCCGGGTGGACGGGATCGGCGCGCACATGTCGCAGACCGACTGGTCGCTCGCGCGGGGCGGTCCGGTGCTGGGGGAGCACAACCGCTACGTGCTGCAGGGGCTACTCCATGTCAGCGACGACGAGTACGCGGAGCTGGAGACCGAGGGCGTGATATGACGACCCCACCCACTCCCGCGTTGGACGGCCTGCGGATCATTGAGCTGACCGACGAAAAGGGCGTCTGGGCCGGCAAGCTGTTGGCCGACATGGGCGCAAACGTGATCAAGATCGAGCCGCCCAGCGGCGACCCAACGCGGTCGTACGCCCCTTTCCTTGACGACGAGCCGGGGCCGGAGCGATCGCTCTACTTCTGGCACTACAACACGAGCAAACGCGGGATCACGCTGGACATTGAGACTGAGCAGGGGCGGGCTTTGTTCAAGCGGCTGGTCAAGGGGGCGGACGCCGTGGTCGAGAGCCAGCGGCCGGGACGGCTGCACGACCTGGGCATTGACTACGCGGACATGCAGGCGTCGAACTCGGGACTGATCTGGGTTTCGATCACGCCGTACGGGCGAGAGGGGCCGCGCGCGCAGGAGGAGGCGACCGATCTGACCTTGTCGGCGTCGGGCGGCATCGCCTGGATGAACGGCTACGACGACCATTCCCTGCCCCCGGTGCGCGGCGGTGGGAACCAGGGATATCACACGGGCTGCCACTACGGCGTGATGTCGTTCTTGGTGGCGCTGCTCTCGCGGGATGTGACGGGACAAGGGCAGTTCATCGACGTCAACACCCACGCCTCGTGCAACGTGACGACGGAGTCGGGGTCGTACTCCTGGTTGGTGGCGCAGGCGACGGTGTCGCGGCAAACGGGACGGCACGCGTCGGTCCGTCCGTCGCTGCCGAGTCAGGTCAGGTGCTCCGATGGTCGCTACGTGAACACGGGCGTGCCCCCGCGCCGGCCGCACGACTTTGTGGCCATGTTGGGTTGGTTGGAGAGTCTGGGCCTGCTGGAGGAATTCCCGCAGACGGACGTGCTGAGGCTGGCAGCGGAGGGTGACGATCTCAACCTGGCCGACATCGCCCACGACGAGGTCGTCGCGATGAAGATCGGCGCGGGGCGGGACGCGATGACGTTCGTGGCGGAGCAGATCCCCGCCTACGAGTACTTCAGCGATGGCCAGGCACGCGGCTTCCAGGTGGGAGTCATCCACTCACCGGAGGAGATGCTGGAGGATCCGCACTTCGTGGCGCGGGGCTTCCCGGTGGAGGTGGAGCACCCGGAGCTGGATCGGACGTTCACGTATCCGGGCGCGCCCTACAAGCTGCCGGCGAGCCCGTGGCGGATCCGACGTCGGGCGCCGCTGCTGGGCGAGGACAACGTCGAGGTGTACGGGGAGTTGGGGTTGGGGGAGCCGGAGTTGGCCGAGCTGCGGTCGTCGGGAGTGATCTAGAGGCGGTCGAGGCGCGCTGAGGCAAACCTCAGCCAGCGTTCTGCGGCTCTCTGGCCCAATCCAGGACGACTTGCTGGACCTCTGGCAGCGTGAGCATGCCGTGTCCGACACCCGGGAAGGCGACGAACCGGGCCTGCGGGATGGCGTCCGCCAGGATGAGGCCGTACTCGAAGGGGACGACGGTGTCGTGGTCGCCGTGGACGACGAGCACGGGCATCCGCAGCTCCGGCAGCCGCGCCGTCAGGTCGACGTGAAGCAGCGCACGCATGTTGCGCAGCGCGCCCTCGGCGAGGCGCACGATCTCATCGTCGGGCAGGGTAGCGAGGGTCTCGATTAGCGCCACGCGCTGGTCGGGATAGCGATCGGCGGCGGCGGGGGGCGGGGGAGAGCGCCACTCGTCCCAGCGCGACGCGACGGCGATGCGGGCGCCTTCTCGTTCCGCCAGCTCCAGCGTCGCGATGCGCTCTTGGACGGTGGCGAGGCGGTCGCGGACGAAGGGGGAGTGCGGTGTCGCGATGCGGGACGGATTCGGGTGCATGATCGCCGCGCCGCTGTTGACCAGGGCCAGCGCGCGGACGCGATCGGGGCAGGTCAGGGCGAGCTGCAAGGCGATCATCCCCCCCGCCGACGATCCCACCACGAGGGCGTCATCGAGCTGGAGATGGTCGAGCAGAGCGACGGCGTCGCGAGCGAGATCGTCGAGCGTGAAGGGGCGGTCGACGTATTCCGAATCGCCGGCGCAACGTCGGTCGTAGAGGATCGTCGTGAAGTCTTCGGCGGGCATGAGCCACTCGAGGCGCGGTCCCGGCCAGTGCGTGGAGCTGGGACCGCCGTAGCCGCCGTGGATGAAGAGCAGGGGTGGACCGTCGCCGCGCGTCTCGTAGGCAAGCGTGACGCCGTTGACGCGTGCGCTTGGCACGGGTGCGGCTAGCCCCTGAGGACCTTCACGCTCAGCCGCCGGCTACCGCGAGGGGCCGGGCGCTCTCGGCGTGCTTGAGGGAGACGGGGGCGTCGACCTCGAAGGGGTCGCGGAGGTCGAGCTCGTCGGCGATGTCGCGCACGGCGGGCAGGACTTCCCTGCCCAGGAGCTCGATGCAGCGGCGGGAGTCGGCGTCGTTGACGGCGCCGTCGTTGCCCCAGATGCCGAAGATGCCGGGCCGCGTGCCCTCCATGACCAGACGCAGCTTCTTGATGACCTCGTCCGGGGTGCCAGCGAT
>JAPUIR010000282.1 GCA_027296805.1 Chloroflexota bacterium
GACTCCAACGACCTGGAGCACGTGCGCCTGTCGCTGATTCTCGCCATCGCGCACAAGCGCGCCCAGGGTGCGGAGAAGGAGCGGGTCGCGTCCCTCATCCGGTCGGGCGCACCCGCATCCCAAGACGATGTGCACCGCATCGTGCAGGAGCGAGGCGTGCTCGACAAGACCGAGGACCTCCTCGAGGCCTACAAGGAGGAGGCGATCCGGTCGCTGCGATTCCTGTCGAGCCCGACCCTCAAAGGACTGATGCGCCGCATCGTCAGCAAGATCTTCGGCGAGAACCTCATCGAGGGCTACTGCAGTGAGTTTGAGGCTCGAAATGCTGCAAGTCGCGCGATTGGCGCCGACTCTGCTTCAGGAAGCCGCTAGCCCGGTCGCCGAGTTCTTCCTGTCCCGGTTCAACGACGATGGCGCGGCGGCGAACCGCGCGGGCCACAGCGACCTCTACTACACCGTCTTCGCCCTGGAGGGACTGATCGCCCTGCAGCGCGAGTTCCCCCCCCGCGTGCGACTGTTCCTGGAGAGTGTGGGAGACGGGACGGACCTGGACCTGGTGCATCTGTGCTGCCTCGCCCGGTGCTGGGCGGCGCTCAAGCAGCCGGCCCCGGACCTGGCGGGGCGGATCGACGCGCTGTGGGACCGCGACAATGTCTATCACAGCTTTCTGGCCTGGGGCGCGCTGCAGGATCTGGGACAGGAGCCGGAGCCGTTTCCCCTCCGGGACGGATCGCTGGCCACAACGACCCCGACGACCGCCGCGGCCGTGACGCTGCTGCGACAGATGCAGGCGCCGGTGCCGGAGCATGCCGTGAGCTATCTGCTGGCGCGGGCGCATCCGGAGGGCGGGTTTTCCGCGACCCAGGACGCGCCGATGCCGGACCTGCTGTCCACGGCGACGGCGCTGCACGCGCTAGCCGGGCAGAAGGTGTCGTTCGCGCCCCTGAAGAACAAGATGCTCGACTTTCTCGACACGCTCTGGACCGGACAGGCGTTTTGCGGGAACTGGGCGGATGATGAGCCGGACTGCGAATACACCTACTATGCGCTCCTCGCGATGGGACATCTCAGTCTTGCGTGATCAGCTCCTCGCCGAACGCACAGCTGCCGGGCACTGGGAGGGTGAGTTGTCGTCGAGCGCGCTCTCGACCGCGACCGCCGTCTGCGCGCTGTCGCTCGTCGGGGGACACGATGTGCTGGTGCGCGATGGTGTGCGCTGGCTGGTCGAGAACCAGAATGACGACGGTGGTTTTGGCGATGCCGACGGCTGTCCGAGCAACATCAGCACCACGACGCTCGCCTGGGCGACGCTCTCCATGCACGGCTCGTCGGGTGTTGCCCGCGCCGAAGCCTGGCTCACGGAGCGGGTCGGCGACCTGACGGCCGAGTCGATGGCCACGGCCATCAGTCACGCCTATGGGGAAGACCGGACGTTCTCGGTCCCGATTCTGACGCATTGCGCGCTGGCCGGCAGGTTCGGGTGGGAGCACATCACACCGCTGCCCTTCGAAGTCGCGGCGCTGCCCCGTTCGTGGTTCAAGCGGGTAGGGCTTCCCGTCGTCAGCTACGCGCTGCCGGCGTTGATCGCGATCGGGCAGGCGCAGCATCGTCACCGGCCGACGACGAACCGGGTGGGCCGTCTGCTGCGCAGCTGGACGCAGCGGAAGACACTGCGTGTCCTTGAATCGATCCAGCCCGAATCGGGCGGCTTCCTCGAAGCCGCGCCGCTGACGAGTTTCGTGACGATGAGCCTCGCCGGGAGCGGCTTGCACGATCATCCGGTCACGCGCAAGGGGGCGGCGTTTCTCACCGCGACCGTGCGTGACGATGGCAGCTGGCCGATCGACACGAATCTCGCAACATGGGTCACCACGCTGTCGATCAATGCGCTTGGCGCGGCGGCGTTCTCGGCAGAGGAACGGCACTACCTGCGGACCTGGCTGCTGGGTCAGCAGTACACGGTCGTGCATCCCTACACGCAGTCTGCACCGGGCGGGTGGGCGTGGACCGATCTCAGCGGCGGTGTTCCCGACGGCGACGACACGTCCGGTGCGCTCCTGGCGCTGGCGATCCTCGGCGACGACCCGGAGATGCGGGTTGCCGTCACGGCGGGTGTGACGTGGCTGATCGATCTGCAGAACACGGACGGCGGCATCCCGACGTTTTGCCGGGGCTGGGGTACGCTGCCGTTCGATCGAAGCAGCCCGGATCTCACGGCGCACGCGCTGAGAGCCTGGCAGGCTTGGCGCACCGTCGACCCCCGCATCGACCGCGCGATGGAGCGCGCGGTGCGCTATCTCCTGCGTTCCCAGCAGCCCGACGGCTCCTGGATCCCCCTGTGGTTCGGAAACCCGTGGACCGCGGATCAGACCAACCCCGTCTACGGGACGGCACGGGTGCTTCAGTGCGGCGACCTGCTTCCGGCTGAGGCTCGGCGACGGGGGGAGCAGTTCCTCTACTCCGTCCAGACCGAGGACGGAAGCTTTGGCACCATCGAAGACACCGCGCTCGCCGTCGCCGCTCTCGGCGACGAACACGGTGCGCGCTGGCTCGAGCAGCACACCGATCTCACGCCGTCGCCGATCGGTCTCTATTTTGCGAGACTCTGGTATTCAGAGAAGCTCTACCCACTGATATTCGTGGTCTCGGCCCTATCGCGCCGAGACCGCTGATAAGAGCTAGGATGATCTATCTCGACCACAACGCCACGACGCCCGTCGACCCACGGGTCCTCGAGGCGATGATGCCGTTCTTCACGGAGCACTTCGGGAATGCCGCAAGCCGCCATCATGCGCTCGGCTGCGACGCCGCGAAGACCGTCGAGACGGCGCGCGAACGGATCGCGGCCGTGATCGGCGCCGACCCCCGCGAGATCATCTGGACGAGCGGCGCGACCGAGTCGGACAACCTCGCCCTCCAGGGCGTCGCCCAGTCTTCCGTGTACAGGAAGAAGCACATCGTCACGGTCGCGACCGAACACCGCGCCGTGCTCGACCCGTGCGAGGTCCTCGAGACGCGGGGTTTCACGGTTACCTACCTCGGCGTCGATGGCGACGGCTGCGTCGATCTGGATCGGCTGGCGACGGCGATCACGGACCAGACGCTGATGGTCTCCATCATGCACGCGAACAACGAGATCGGCGTGCTCCATCCGATCGGCGACATCGGCGCGCTCTGCAAGGAGCGAGGGGTGCTGTTTCATACGGATGCGACGCAGTCGTTCGGCAAGGAGCCGATCGACGTGAACGCGATGGGGATCGACCTGTTGAGCGCGACCGCCCACAAGATGCACGGCCCAAAGGGGGTCGGCGTGCTGTATATCCGCCGCCGGGACCCCCGCGTGCGCTGCCAGGCGCTGCTGCACGGGGGAGGGCATGAGCGGGGTCTGCGATCAGGGACACTCAACGTGCCGGGCATCGTCGGCATGGCCGCCGCCGCGACGCTGCCCCCAGACGACGGGGTTCGGGCGTTGCGCGACCGGCTGGAAACCGGGATCCTCTCTCGCCTGGACGGGGTCGAGATCAACGGCCATCGCACACACCGGCTGGCCAATACCACGAATCTGAGCTTCGCCGGCGTGGACGGCAAAGCGCTGATGAAGGCAATGCCCGAGATTGCGGTGTCCTCGAGCTCCGCCTGCACGAGCGCGCTGCTCCAGCCGAGCTACGTGCTGGGCGCGCTGGGCTGCCACGAGGCGCGGATCCGGGGGAGCGTGCGGTTCTCGCTTGGCCGGTGCAACACCGCCGAAGAGATCGACACCGCCACGGCCCGAGTCGTGGAATCGGTCCAGGCCCTGCGGGCCGCCGGACCCCGAAGGCACACCTAGCAGGCTGCAGAAAACCAGCCAGGGCGCGCGGCAATGCGCGCCCCGCGGCTGCGGCGTGGGGCTGGCAGGGCGAGGCACAAGCCCCGCTGCATCCGAGCGGCGCTGAATCCCGCCTGGACGGCGTGGGGGGGGGGGGGGGGGGGGGCGGGGGGGGAAGGGAAGGGGGCGCAGGGCCCCGGCCCGGCCGGCCCGCCCCCGCGGGGCGCCGGGGGGGGGGGGGGGCCGCG
>JAPUIR010000283.1 GCA_027296805.1 Chloroflexota bacterium
TTTGCCGTCCACCATCGACATCGAACGTAGCGCCGGCACAATGCGGCGAAGCCCCATCGCGCGGACGAGTGCCGGCAGGCTCCAGAGCAGACGCAACACACTGCCGCCCTCCCGTTCCCCGGGCGGCAGCCACATCGCGGCCGCCTGCCCACTGGCCGTGAGATAGACCTGTCCACGTGGGAAGTACGTCTGTCCCGCCTCCATCAGGAAGAGCCGCTCGTTGGCGTCCTGCCTCCTCCCCTCGTTGGGGAAGACCCAACGCATCAGCGGATCGTCGTGGAACGACCGGGCCAGGACCGCCGCGACCGCGTGCCGGTCGTCGTCGCTGGCCCGGCGCACTGCGCGCGGATCGCTCGTCGTTTCGCTCAAGACGAAGCGTTCCTTCCTTCGACCGGGCCGCCTCTGCGACCCTCTTTACGGAGCGAGCCGCGGCGCAGGCGTACGGTCCGTGCATTATGACGGTCGTCGAATCCCGGCGCCCTTCCCCGACGCCTCGCTGGCTGATCCTCGCTTTCGCGGGCGTGCTCGGGCTGGGCCTGACCTCGGCTCTGGCGGCGCTGCTGATCTTCTCCTGGCCCACGGACACGGTGCCTGCCGGGCCGCGTGTCGTGCTCCCCGCCTACCTGGTACCCGCGCCGGGCGCGGATCCATTCCCCGCCGTCGAGGGCAAGTTCTGGCTCGCGAACCTCCTGCCGGGTGAAGGGCAGTTGCTGGACGGCTACCCCAGGACCGAGGTGTTCACTCGGCAACCCCTGTCCTCCGGGGGTCTGATCGCGCTCTCCTGGCGCGATCCCCACCTCGGATGCACGGTTGTCTGGCGCCCCGATTTCAGGTTCCAAGCCCCGCTCCGGGTCTCGACCGGCGATCCGGGCTGGTTCCGCAACCCCTGCCACGGCGAGACCTACACCAAGGCGGGACTGCGTGTGTTCGGCCCCAGCCCGCGCTCGCTCGACACGATGGAGGTGATCGTCCGCGCCGATGGTTCCGTTGTGGTCTACCCCGACCGCATCACCCTCGGCGGCCCCGACAACCCGCTACGCGCCGTCCCCTACCCCAAGCCCTGACTCCCGGCGATGACTGCGCCGCTAGAACTCGACCGGACGCCGCGACGCGAAGCGATACAGCCGCGCCGGTCGATGCCGTCCCGTCTTGGCCGTCCGGTTCGTCCCCAGCAACAACTCCGCCGCCAGCATCCGTCGGCGGAAGTTCCGCTTGTCCAGCCGTCGACCCAGGATGCTCTCGTACACCCCCTGCAAGTCAGTCAGCGTGAAGAACTGGGGCAATAAGCTGTAGGCCGCGTTGGTGTATTCCAGCTTGTTCGTGATCCGCTGCCGCGCCACCTCCAGCACGCGCTCGTTGCGTAAGGCGAGGACGGGCAGCTCCGCCATCGGGAACCAGTCCGGCTGCCACTCGGGGCGCTCCGCCAGCCGCACCCGCGTGTGATCGACGAGGGCGAAGTAGACCACGGCGACGCTGCCCCCCGCGGTGTGGTCGTCCAGGTCGCCGAAGGTGTAGAGCTGCTCCAGGAAGACGTCGGTGACGCCCGTCTCCTCCTCCAGCTTGCGTACCGCCGCGCTGTCGAGCGACTCGTCCTGCTGCAGTCCGCCGCCGGGGATCGCCCACTTCCCCAGGTCCGGCGCGGCGGAACGCTGGATCAGCAGCACACGGAATTCGTCCTCCACGACGGTGAAAATAGCGACCAGGACCGCTACCACCGGACGCGCGACGCTGGGCGTTCGCGACGCCATCCGCTCAGCGTGTCAGCGCCGGCTCGGGCTGCGCAACGATTGCGCCGCGCAGCGACCAGGGATACGTGCGGTTGATCTCGACTTCGACGGCGTCGCCCAGGCGGTACACCCCTTGGGGCGCATCGAAGTGCACGAGTTTGGCGGTCCGCGTGCGCCCCGTCAACCGTTCGACGCCGGGCTCCCGGCCCGCCTTCAATGCTTCCACCAGCACCTCGAAGCGGCGGCCCCACAGCTCGTGATTGATCTCGAAGGCGATCCGCTTCTGGATTTCCTCGATCGTGTGCAGGCGCTCCATCTTCTCTTCCTGGGGGACATCGTCGGGCTGATGGCGGGCGGCAAAGGTCCCGGCGCGCTCGCTATAGGCCGCGACGTGGACCTTGTCGAAGCGCAGCTCCTCCAGCAGCCGGCAGGTGTTGCGGAACTGAGCGTCGGTCTCGCCGGGCGATCCCACGATCACGTCCGTGCTGATTCCGACCTCGGGCATCAGGGAGCGGATCTTCGCGACCCGCTCCCTGAACTCGGCCACCGTGTAGCCGCGTTTCATCCGTTCCAACGTTTCATCGTCGCCTGCCTGCACCGGTAGGGAGAACGACTCGCAGACTTTGGGCAGCGAGGCCATCCCTTCCAGGATGCGGTCCGTCATGTCTGGCGGGTACGACGTGAGCTGGCGGATGCGTTGCAACCCCTCGATCTCGTGGATCGCCGACATCAGATCGAACAGGTCGGCGTGGTCCGTTCCTCCCTCGACGGGCGGCTGGTCCTTGCCGTACGCCTCCACCGTCTGCCCCAGCAGCGTCACCTCACGCGTGCCCCGCGCCACGTGCGCCTCGACCTCGTGCCGCACCTCGTCGATCGACCGGCTGCGCTCGCGCCCCCGCCGCAGCGGGACGATGCAGTACGTGCAAAACTTGTCGCAGCCCTCCACCACCGGCACATAGGCGAACGGCGTGGCCTCGTCGGGAAACACGGCGGGCCAGAACTCGCCGCCGCTGTCCTCGTCCGGCAGGTCCAGCACCGACAGCACCTTGTCGAAGCGTTGCGGCTGCGCGAACACATCGACAAACGGAAAGCGCTCGCTGAGCTCTTCAGTCCGTGGTCCTACCGTGCAACCCATCACCGCCACGCGGATCGCCGGGTTGGCCTCCTTCAGGAAGCGGATCGCGCCCAGCTTGTTCGCCGCCTTGTCCTCCGCTTGCTGGCGGATGGCGCAGGTATTGAGCACGATGAAATCGGCGTCCTCGGCCTGGTCGGTGGGCTCCCAACCGAGGCGGCGCAGCCCAGCCGCCAGCTTGCCGCTGTCGGCCACGTTGACCTGGCAACCCACGGTCCAGATGTAGTAGCTACCCATCGCTGAACGTCCGCTCCCC
>JAPUIR010000284.1 GCA_027296805.1 Chloroflexota bacterium
GACAACTGTGTGGTGGGGATCGAAGCGAACACGGCACGGATCGATGAGCTGATGCGGTCGTCGCTCATGCTCGTAACGGCGCTGAACCCGCATATCGGCTACGACAATTCCGCGAAGATCGCGAAGAAGGCGCACGAGGACGGGTCGACGTTGGAGGAGGCGGGAGTGGCGCTGGGGCTACTGACGTCGGAGCAGTTCGCCGAGTGGATCAAGCCCAACGAGATGACGCACCCGTAGGCGCGCCTACTAGTCGACGTCCAGGATGCGACGGAGTCTGCGCAGCGCGCGGTGCAGCAGCGCGCGTGACGCCTCCTCGCTGCGCCCCATCTGACGGCCCACCTCATCGTGACGCAGCCCTTGGAGCAGACGCAGCGTGATGACCTGGCGCTGATCGTCGGGGAGGAGGAGGAGCGCCTGCCGCAGGCGTTCGCGATCGGCGGAGCGGACGGCTTCGGCCTCGGGCTCGGTGGAGTCAGGCGTGGTGAGCTCGGCTGCGTTCTCGATCGGCACCGGCTGTGGACGTCGCAGCTCGTCGAGCGATCGATTGTGCGCGATACGAAGGATCCAGGCGTTGAAGCGGCCGGGGTCGCGCAGACGGGGGAGGTCACGCCAGGCGTCTAGGAAGACCTGAGCCACGACGTCTTCCGTCCGACCCGGATCCTGCACAATGGCGCCCGCATAGCGAAACACCATCGCCACCGACGCTTTGAAGACCTCCTCGAAGGCGTCACGATCGCCCTGTTGGGCCCGATGCACTGTGCCGGCGGGGACCGCGGGAGAGCGTTCGACCTGCGCCTCGATGGGCAGGGCGGTGGCTTCAGCGTGCGTGAGGTCGGAGACGCGTTCCATCAGGAGGCTCCGTCCCCTGCGTGGCCTTGCGCTTGATCGGAGGGACCGCCAGCGCTGCTGCCGTGGTCGCCGGCTTCGGGCTCGTTATTGCCATTGTTGCCATCGCCGTGGTTACCGCTGCCGTCGGCGTGGTCGCCATGGGTGCCGTCACCGTGGTTGCCGTTATCGCCTTGGTTGCCGTTACCCGCGCCCGGGTGATCGCCGGGGGGATCGCCGGGCGGCGGGTCGTCAGCCGGGGGCTCGACCGGTGGTGGGTCGTCAGCCGGGGGGGCCACGGGCGCCGGGTCGTCGTCAGACGGGGGGGCCACGGGCGCCGGGTCGTCAGCCGGGGGGGCCGCGGGCGGCGGGTCGTCAGGCGGGGGGGCCGCGGGCGGCGGGGCGTCCGCCGGGGGGGCCGCGGGCGGCGGATCGTCCGCCGGGGGATCGACCGGCGGCGGGTCGTCGCCGGGGGGATCGACCGGCGGCGGGTCGTCGCCGGCGGGATCGACCGGCGGCGGATCATCGCCGGTAGGAGCGACGGGCGGGTCGGCGGCCGGGGGATCGGCGGCGGGCGGTGTCTCCAAGAATTGAGTGAAAGTCGGTGGGACGACCTGGAGCGCTCGCACCTCGCTGTGGATGACGCCGTTTCGCAGTCGAGCGCTGAAACGCAAGCGCGAGGACGAGTTCGAGAAGGTCACCTCGACCTGGTCCGCGTCCGACACGACTGATCCGATCCAGCCCGGCTCGGACTGGACGTCTTGCAGGCGCAGGGCGTCGCCGGCCACGGAGAGCACCACCAAGCCCGCCGTGCGGACGGGGAAGGTCTGGATTTCGGCTACGCCGCTCGGCTCGGCAGTCGTCGTGCCGTCGGAGGACTCCGTGGTCGTGCGCACCACCTGCAGAACGACTGTGCCGTCTCGCAAGGTCGCGCCAACCTCGACGCTTTCAGCGCCTCCCGAGAAGTGCGTCATGACGCTGCGCCCGAACGTTCGCACGGCCTGCGAGGACCAGCCATCGAGCGTGGTGACGGCTCCGAGTTCAAGCCCCGCTACGGAGCCCAGCAGCTGTATCGCACCGGCGCCATCGACGGCGATCGAGAGCGGAAGTTCGTCGGCGGCGAAGATCTCGGTCTCGACCGCACTCTCGGGATCGAGCCGCCTCGCCATGACGAGGGTCTGCAACGGGCCTCGCGAGACGCGCGCGCGGATCGCGATGGCGCTCAGCTCGGCCAGCCGGCTCAGGGTCTGCTGGGAGCCGACATCAAGCGAGCCGGTTTCGAGCAACGCGGCCCGTGTGGCGGCGAGCGTGCCGATGGTTTGGTCCAATTCTGCGTTGGTGAGCCGGTCCAGCCGCTCGGGATCGGCGAAGTAGTCAGTGAGCTCAGCGGCGACGGCGTTCAACGAATCCAGTTCGCCGGGCGAAAGAACGCCGTCGTTCAGCGCCTGGCTTGTGGTCATGGCCAGGAGTGAGAGGTCCGTGCGGTAGCCGGACTCTCCCGTCGCGCCTCCGCTCATGGCGACGACCGTGGAGGCGAAGAGCACGATCGCTAAGGTCGCCGCAGTGGCGGCCACCCTGCGCTGCGTCTCGAGCATGGGCGCGAGGCGCGGTGGGATGTACCAGCGGGGCGCAACCTGCTCCCCGAGGTCATTCGCGATGCGCTCCCAGATGGAGTCGGGGCGCAGTTCGGGCGTTCCAGCCCAGAGGTCGACGAGGTCGTCGGCCGTCGTATCGGGCAGGTCGGCGCGGTCTTTGCCCGGCCCACGGAGGAAGGTCCAGTCTCGTGCCACGCGGTCGCCTCCGTGCGCCCCAATTTCCTCAAACCGGGAAGAGATCTGAACGTAACAGGGGCACTCAAAAGTTTGGGGGCGGGTGATCGATATGTGATCGAAGCACCGCTTGCGTTCCGGTCCCTGTCCAGCATCGGCGCTCCTTCCCTTCCACCGAGCTAGCGAGAGCGGTAGGTTCCTCCCAGATGCAGACGGAAACGAGGAATGCCATGCCCAGCCGACGAGGCTCCATCGCGATGACGGAAGAGGAGCAAGGGGAATTCTTGGAGGCGGGCTGGACACTTCAGGTCGCGTCGGTGGGTCCGGAGGGATGGCCGCATCTGGTGGCGATGTGGTACGCGGTGATCGATGGGGCGATCCATTTCACCACGTTCGCCAAGGCGCAGAAGGTGCTCAACCTGCGGCGGGACCCCAAGGTGAGCTGCATGCTGGAGGCGGGCGAGGAATACCAAGAGCTACGGGGGCTGGTGATCGAAGGGGAGGCAGAGGTGGTGGAAGGTGATACGGATCTGGTGCTCCAAGTCATGGCCGGAATCGAGCGAAAGCGGAGCGGCGGCGAACCCGTGATGCCGAACGATGTGCAGCGCAAGCAGGCCAGTAAACGCGCCGTGGTGCGGGTGAAGCCGACAAACGTGTATTCGTGGGACCACCGCAAGCTGGGCGGCGTGTACTAGGGTCCCTTCCCCACTACATCTAGTGGTTGGCGTCGGGCAGCGTCCAGGATTTCGGTGCCTTGATGCTTTATGTCGAGTTCTTACCCGAACATTGCACGGGGGTGGGAACCGCCTTCCCAGATGCGGCGTTCTGCTACATGGAGGGCCGACGTAGGCAAGTCGCAAGTACCGTCACCCCGCCCGCCTCCTTCCCTTCGGGGAAGGAACGAACTGCGACTTGTCGCCCTCCACGGACCCCACAGTGACGCCGGCTCTCGCGAGTCGGCGTCACTTGATCTGGGGCGGTTCCAGGAAGGCGCTAGAGCGCGCCAGCCTTCTCGAGCAGGGGTTTGGTGTCGACGACGTGGCGGTTGAGCCCGAGGGCTTCGGGATCGAGGCCCATGGCGAGGCCGATGAGCTGGGGGACGTGCAGGATGGGCACCTCGAGCTTGCGCTCGATGACCTTGGCGGCGTCGAACTGCTGGGCGTCCAGGTTGAGGTGGCAGAGGGGGCAGGGCGTCACCAGCGCGTCGGCGCCCTTGTCTTTGGCCTCTGCGACGTGCGATCCCGCCATCGTGAGGGAGTTCTTGCGGTTGATCGTGAGGATGGGGAAGCCGCAGCACTTCGTCATGCCGTCGTAGGTGACGGAGGTGGCGCCGACGAGATTGATGACCGCTTCCAGGCTCTGACGGCGGTGGGGATGCTCCTCGAAGCCCAGGACGCGCTCGGGACGCAGGATGTAGCAGCCGTAGAAGGGGCCCAGGTTGAGTTCGTTGAGGGGGCGTGTGATGAGGTGGTTGAGCTTGCCTTCCTCGAGGTCCTCCAGCAAGATCCAGAGCAGGTGACGTGGGTCGGCGGTACCTTTGTACTCTAGCCCTTCCGGCGCGAGGCGCTCGTTGATGCGGGCGCGGAAGTCTTCGTTCTGGAGCTTCTCGCGAGTCAGGTTGTGGACGCCGACGCAGGTGGAGCAGATGTCGAGCAGGGGCAGGCCCTTCTGCTCTGCGATGGCCATCGTGCGCGCGTTGAGCACGTCCTGAAGATAGGGGTCGGAGTCGGAGATGATGCCGGCGCCGGTGCAGGACGCGGCGTCGAGTTCGTCGAGTTCGATGCCGATGTGCTCGGCGACGGCGAGGGTGGACTTGTACAGCTCTGGGGCCGCCCCGCGAGCGACGCAACCGGGCCAGAAGGCATATTTCATTGTCGCTCGCTCTTCATGGTCTCTTCGCTTTCGTCTCTTTGGGCGCTTGCGTCTTCTGAGAGCACTCGCCGCATGCGCGACGCCGGTTCGGCGGGTTCAGCTAGTGCGCTTTGAGCGCTTCTTCGTGGAGGGCTTCGTATGAGGCCGCGTTCACGGCGTCGTGATGCTTCTCGTCTTCGACCTCTTGGAAGATGCGTTTGATCTCGCGCCGCCCATCCTTGCTGGCTGCGTGGCGCTTGGCTGCCTCGATCAGCTTGCGCGAGCGCAGGAGGCGGATGGCGCTGGGGATGTAAGCCAGCATTTGCGGGATGGCGGCGGGCCCGATGCCGATGGAGAGCGGTACGAGGGTCGCCTCATCGAGGCGGCCGCGCTTCTTGACGCCGCCGGCGAATGTCTTGGCGTGCCGGCTGCCATGGTTGTTGGTGATTCCCGCGGCCATCGCCTCGGCCCGCAGTTCGATAATGGCGTCCATGGGGAGGACGTCCTTGGGACAGGCCTGCACGCACATGTAGCAGCGCGTGCAGTCCCAGACACCGCCCGGGCCAGAGAGGGACTGCAGCCGTTCCTGTTTGGCCGAGTCGCGGTCGTCCATGACGAAGCGATAGGCCTTGGCGAGAGCGGCGGGGCCGAGGAAGGTTTCGTCGACCTCCGCGACGGTGCAGTCGGAGTAGCAGGCGCCGCAGTGGATGCAGGATGAGGCGTGCGACCAGTGGTCGTGGCTGTCCTTGCTCTGGCGGAACTCGCGCTGGGGCGGCTCCTGGTCCGGTGGCGGTTGGAGCCAGGTCTCTGCCCGCTCGAACTGGCGCATGAATATGCCCATGTCGACGACGAGATCCTTGATCACGGGCTGGTTGCCCATCGGTCCGACGGTGATTGCGCCGCTGGCATCGGCCCGCTCTTGGGCCTGGCTGATCTGAGTCTTGCAGGCGAGCATGGAGCTGCCGTTGATCTTCATCGCGCAGGAGCCGCAGATGGCGTGGCGACAGGACATGCGGAGCGCGAGAGTGCCGTCCTGCTCCCAACGGATCTCGTTGAGCGCGTCCAGCACCGTCTTGCCGGCCTCGACCCCGACGGCGAACTCCTCCTCGTAGGAGCGATCTTCGGTTGGGTCGTAGCGCTGGATTCGGAAGGTCTGCTGGGGCATCTGCTGTCCTACTCGCTGGCACCGGGCGGGAATGGG
>JAPUIR010000285.1 GCA_027296805.1 Chloroflexota bacterium
TTGGGGAGGGGCTTGTGCCAGATCCATGCCACCTGCGATGCACAGGTCGGCGGCGTCGTACTGCTTGAGTGCGGCCGATCGCCAGGGTCCGCGAGCGTGAGGCTGACAAGGGCCCGCATGCCGACCCCGCTGCCAAGCTGACCGCCCCTGTCGTCCGGGCGATGAACCACTAGGCGCTGGGCGAGGCTGAGGAGCCCGAGCTTGTCGATGCCCTGACGGCTGCCAAGACGAAGCCAAGCAAGAGGCGTGAGCCGGCCGATCAGGCCGAGCCCAGCGCCCGGGACTCTCTCTTCCCCTTGGACGCCCATGCTCCGTGGGCGTCCTGCTCGTACCTAAGCGTTGGCGAGACGCCAAGTTGTCCACGTCTGTCCGCTCGAGCCTGCGCGAGCTGTTTGCTGTGTCGTTCCCAAACCGGGGGTCGTGGGTTCGAATCCCGCCGGGCGCGCCAGCTCATCTGGTGGGCAGGATTGGGATTGGCGCGTAAGAGGCCAAGGAACCTGCTTCCACTGGCTTCGCCGCACCCATCGCGCCAACCTCGTGCGGGACATGTCGTCGCCTGTGGTCCGACCCGTCAATGGCAGGCCACACACACCTCCGCGAACGTGGAGGTTCACCTGCGGTAATCGAGCGGCGGCGCTCGGTCGCCGACCAGGGACTCGTACACGAAGTCGGGGCCCGTCCGCTCGCGATACTCGTCTTGCGCGGCGGTCACCAGCGCCGGGTCGGTGAAGAGGTCGACCGCGGTCATGGCGAGCGTCTTCGCCGCCACGACCATTCCATTGGTTCCGATGGATGTCCCACCGGCGGCTACGGCTTGCCAAGAGTGCGCGGCCGTTCCGGGCACCCAGGTCGCGGTACCCAAGCCGGCGGTTGGAACCACCGAGCTCACATCTCCCACGTCGGTGGACCAAGCGCCCAGCTTCTGCTCGAAGGTCTGGATCTCGGAGGCACTCGCGAGCGGCGGCGAGTCGGCCGGCAGCGTCCCGTGGATGGCCTCCGCAAAGCGGGCTTCGTCCGCGGTGTAGCTCACGCCTCCTACGCGTCGCAAGTTGGCGTCCATCGCCAGGGCAAGCACCTCATTGGGTAGCAGGGAGTAGATCCCGTGGATGACCTCGTACTCCACACGGGTGCCGGTACCCAGCGCGGCGCCTTCGGCAGCGGCGACCACCCGCTCGAAGAGCTGCTTCACCATCTCCGACTCGGGATTGCGCACGTAGTAGAAGACCTCGGCGAAGTCGGGGATCACGTTTGGGGCGAACCCGCCGTGGGTGATCACGTAGTGGATGCGGGTCTCCTGGGGCACGTGCTCGCGCATCAGGTTGACCATCATGTTCATGGCCTCCACGCCGTCCAACGCAGAGCGGCCCCGCTCCGGCGCGCCCGCCGCATGGGCGGAGACGCCATGGAAGCGAAACTTGGCGGACTTGTTGGCCAGCGAGGTCTCGGGGCTGGCGTCGTTCTCGTCCCCTGGGTGCCAGTGGAGGACGGCGTCCACATCCTCGAACAGGCCCGCGCGCACCATGTACACCTTGCCTCCGCCGCCCTCCTCGGCGGGAGTGCCGTAGAGCCGCAGAGTTCCGGTCGTCTGCGACCGCTCCAGCCAATCCTTCACGGCGATCGCCGCAGCGGTGGATCCAGCGCCGAAGAGATGGTGGCCGCAGGCGTGTCCAGCGTTCTTCCCCTCGATCGGCTGGCGCTCCGGCACGCGATCCTGGTTGATGCCGGGGAGCGCGTCGAACTCGGCGAGTACGCCGATCACCGGGCTGCCGCTGCCCCACTCCGCCACGAACGCGGTCGACATGCCAACTACACCGGCTTGGACACGGAAGCCCGCCTCCTTCAGTTGGGCCTGAAGCAAGGCAGAGCTCTCCTCCTCCTGGTAGCCGACCTCGGCCAGGTCCCAAATGCGCTGCGCCGTCCGAGCGAAGGTCGCCGCATTGGCGTCGAGGTAACGAGCGACGTGGTCCTTTCCGTCTTGGACCGGTGCACGGGCTCCAGCAGCCAGACTGAAGGCGTGCATTACCAGGAGGACCAGGAGCGAAGGCAGGAGGCAGTGACGCGGCGTCGACATCGAGGTTTCCAGATTGAGGGGACCTGTGCGAGAGACGGTGAGGCCTGTTGGGAGGATGAGTGGTCCAAGCAGTCTGACTCGTGATGGCCACCTGGTCCTTGACGTGCATCCTGCAAAGTCAGGCTCCGCCCGGGCAACCGAGAAGCCTTGGGGGACGTTACCAGAGAGCAGCATTCCTGGTGCCCTGGGTGTGCTGACCAGGTGACCCGCCCCCGACTCCCCAGACCCCTGGAGTCTCCTCCTAGCCGGCGGTCCGGGAGCTCGGATACCTTCCCTGCGCGCGGGCTGGCTAAACTCTCCCACCCCCATGCCCCTCGCCGCCGGCCAGTCCCTTTCCTTCTACGAGATCCTCGGTTCCCTCGGTGCAGGGGGGATGGGGGAGGTCTACCGGGCGAAGGACACGCGACTGAACCGCGAGGTGGCGATCAAGGTACTCCCGGAGCACTTCGCCAATGACGAAGAGCGACTACGGCGCTTCGAACGGGAAGCGAAGACGCTCGCGTCACTGAATCATCCGAACGTAGCAGGGATCCACGGCGTCGATCATGAAGGAGATGTGTACTTCCTGGCGCTAGAGTTGGTCCCGGGCGAAGACCTAGCCACAAGGCTGTCGCGAGGCGCGTTGCCGATCGAAGAGGCCGTCGAGGTTTGTCGTCAGATCGCCGACGGGCTCGAGGCGGC
>JAPUIR010000286.1 GCA_027296805.1 Chloroflexota bacterium
GTCGAGGGAGTCGTCCAGAACTCGGGCGCAACGGCGAAGCGCGTCTCGCTCCTGGTTGCCGACAGCTGCGCCGGCGCTGGATCCTATATCGACTACTTCCTCCTCGAGTGATTCAGGCGCTCCGCGAGTCGCCCTACCGCCGCCCCCCGCCTAGCCCCTTCAACTCCAACGACAGCCCCGCCACGCAGAGATAGACCCGCTCCGACGCTTCGGCCATCGCCGCGTTCACAGCCCCCAGCGCATCCTGATACGCCCGCAACCGCGCGTCGCCGGGGATGATCCCGCTCCCCACCTCGTTCGTCACGACGATCGCCCGGCCCTCCCGCTTCGCCAGCACCGCGATCGTCTGCTCCACCGCCTCCAACAGCGCGCCCTGCGCCGCCGCAACCTCGTCCGCTGGTGGCGGTTCCGACGGCCACTCCGGGTAGAGTCGGTTGCTTGCCCACACCGTTAGACAATCGATCAGCACACAGCCCGCCTCGACGCCCCGCACCGCGCCTGCCAAGTCGAGCGGCTCTTCGATCGTCGTCCACCCCGACGGTCGCTCCTCTCGGTGCGACGCGATCCGGGCGACCATCTCTTCGTCCCCCGCCTCCGCCGTCGCGATGTACGTCACCGCCAGCCCCGACGCTGACGCCAGCTGCGCCGCCAACCGGCTCTTCCCAGACCGCACCCCGCCCGTGATCAGCCAGATCGACCCCATCGCCGCTACTCGAGCCCGGACAGGTGCGCCGTGTCGTTCAGCGACATCAGCACCGGCGACCCATCGAAGTCCTGCACCGTAGTCACGCCCGTGTTCTCCAGGCGGAAGCGCCACGCCGCCGCGTAGGGCATATCCAGCAGCGCCCCTAGCAACATCCCGATTGCGTTGCCGTGCGCCACCACGACCGCGCTGCCTTCGGGTTGCGCGTCCACCACGTCGCGATAGGCCGCGTGCATCCGTTCGCGAAGCTCCCGCAACGACTCGCCCCCTGGCGCCCTGAAGTCGGGAGTCGGTTTCAGGATCGACTCCCAGGCGTCGGCGTCCTTTTCCGCGATCTTCTCCTGCGTCAGCCCTTCCCAGTCGCCGAAGTCCATCTCACGCAAGCGCTCGTCCGCCATCACCTCGAGATCCAGCCCCGACGCGAGCAACTTGGCGGTTTCCAGCGCGCGCTGCAGGTCCGACGACGCCACCCGATCGATCGCTTCGTCCTGGAATCGGCGCGCCAGGGCCAGCGCCTGTAGCCGTCCCCGCTCCGTCAGTGGCGGATCGTTGTGACCGCTAAAGATCCCGGCTGCGTTCGCTTCGCTCTCCGCATGACGCACGAGATAGATCGTCGTGGGAATAACTCAGCCTCCGTTCCACAACAGCGGTCCAAGCCAGTCTTGTTCCAGCCCCACGACGATGGCAAGCAACGTCGCCACCTCCAGCACTTCGATCAGCGCTCCATCGATGTCCCCCGTCAGCCCTCCCACTTGGCGCCGCGCGTAGGCCGCCAAAGCGGCCACGACCGCAACCCCCCACACCACCACCACCAACCCCTCCGCGTCGAGCAGGACGCCCGCCCCGGCCAACGCGATCGCCACCGCGACGACAGCGGCCGCTCCCCGCGCCGACGCGTGCAGCGCCTTGCCGTATCCGCTCTCCCGCGCGTACGGCGTCGCCGCCATCGCCCCTACGACGAGCCCGCGCGCCACGACCGGCGCCAGCAGCAGCGCCGCGAAGCGCCCCTCCTCGGCTAACGCGATTACGAGCCCCACCTTCGTCAGTAGCACCATCACGACCGCGATCACGCCCCACGACCCCGACTGCACGTCGTGCATGATTGAGAGCCGCTGCGCCCGGTCGCGCCCGCCAAACAATCCGTCCGCACTGTCCGCCACACCGTCCAGGTGCAACCCGCCCGTCAGCACGATCCAGCCCAGCACCACGAACGGCGCGACCGCCGCCTCCGGCGCCAGCTCACGCCCGCCCCGCTCGATCCCGAACAGCGCCAGCCCGATCAGCGCTCCCACCAGCGGAAATGCCCATAGCGATCGCGCTACCTCATCCGCCCCTCGCACCGGGACTTGGTGGAGGCGCAACGTCGTCAGAAACTCGAGCGCGGGCAGCGGGGAGCCGAGCCAGCGCATCGGCCTAGCTGTCGTCCCGCCCGGGCACACCGGCCTCGTCGAACGTCGCCATCTCCGAAAGCACCCGCGTCGCCGCCTCCACGTGCCCGAAGAACAGCACCGCTCCCGTGCCCTCGCCCAGGCGCATCTCCAAATCCATGTACGGCGTCAACCCCAGCCGCTCCAGCGCGATCGCATGCCCCGGCTCCGCCGACACGTGCGCCGCCACGCAGTACTCGATCGACTGCGGCGCGATCGCCTGCGCGATCTGGGCCGCCGCCCCACTCACGAACCCGTCTAGCACCACCGGCACCCGCTCTGCCGCCGCTCCCAGGATCACCCCGGCCAGTACGCCAATCTCGAAGCCCCCGATCTTCTGCAAGATGTCCAACCCGTCCGACAGATCCGGCCGGTTCGCCTCCAATGCGTCGCGTACCGCCGCGACCTTGCGCTTCCAGCCCGCCTCATCGATGCCGGTGCCCCGCCCCGTCACCTCCTCCACGCTGGCCTCGGCCCAGAGCGACGTGATCGCCGCCGACGCCGTCGTGTTGCCGATCCCCATGTCGCCCGTCGCCACCATGTCCACGCCCACCTCGCGCAGCCCCGCCACCACCTCGATCCCGTGCGCCACCGCCTGCTCCGCCTGCTCCGCCGACATCGCCGGGCCCGATCGGATGTCCGCCGTGCCCGCCCCCACCCGGCGGCTCTGAAAGCGCAACGACGATGTCCCCGCCGGCGGCTCGATCACGCTCGCCACCCCCGCGTCGACAACCGTCACCGTCGCCCCCTGCGCGCGCGCCATCACATTGATCGCCGCGCCTCCCGCCAGGAAGTTCTGCACCATCGCTACCGTCACCGCCTGCGGGTACGCGCTCACGCCCCCCGCCGCCACCCCGTGATCCGCCGCCGCTACCACCACCGTCTTACGAGGCAGCAACGGGGTCGCATCCGCCGTCGCCCCCGCCAGCCAGACCGCCAACTCCTCCAGCCAGCCCAGCGACCCTTGGGGCTTGGTCAGCCCGTCTAGCCGCGACTGCGCCGCCGCCATCGCTGCCCGATCCAGCGGTGCGATCCGCTCGATCGTCGGGCCGATCAACGTCGTATCAGCCTGCTCCGTGTTCGCCATCACGTTCAGTCCCGCAACATCAACGACACCGGCGCGTGGTCCGACGGTTTTTCGCCGCCCCGCTCCTCCGTGTCGATCACCACATCCTCCAGCCGCTCCAGCAGCGGTTGCGTGATCAGATGCAGGTCAATCCGCAGTCCGCGATTGAACACGAAGCCGTCCGTCAGGAAGTCCCACCAGGTGTATTGCTCCGCCGCGTCGGTCTTGGCGCGCAATGCGTCGCTCAGCCCCCAGTCGAGCAATGCTTGCAGCCGCTCCCGCTCCTCAGTGGTAGCCAGGTTCTGCTCGTGCCACATCGCCGGGTCGAACAAGTCCCGGTCATCGGCCGCGATGTTGAAATCGCCGCAGATCACCAGTTCGTCCTCGGGCGACGATGTCGCGGCCAGCCACTCGTGCAGCTTGTCCAGCCAGACCAGCTTCTGCTCCCAGCGCTCGCTCTGCGCCTGCTGTCCGTTCGGCACGTAGACCGTCACGACGCGCACCCCGTCGACCGTTGCCGCGATCCCCCGCGCGTCGCTGTCTTCCGCCCAGGGCAACCCCGTCTCCACGTCGTCCGCGAACGAGCGCGACACGATCGCCACCCCGTTGTAGCTCTTCTGCCCCAGCAAGCTCACCTCGTAGCCCAACTGATCGAATCCGTCGAAGGGAAACTCCTCCTCGCGGCACTTCAGCTCCTGCAGACAGAGCACGTCCGGCTGATGCTGGTCCAGCCAGTTCAGCACCCGGTTCTCTCGAGCCCGGATCGAATTCACGTTCCAGGTCACGATCTGCATGCCACCTCCGGCGGACGCCGCATCTCTCCGACCGGACACGCCCCGCAACTGGAGGCTATTCCCCCGCTCAGACTGCCTCAATCAATCCTTCGGGTTCCGCCTAGCCCAGCCCGAACGGCTCGCCCACCACCACGGTCCC
>JAPUIR010000287.1 GCA_027296805.1 Chloroflexota bacterium
TAGTAGAAGTCGCGGCCCACGATCCAGACGGCCTCCGCCCCCGCCGCTTCCGCGGAACGGATGAGGACACCGAGGTTGACGCCGTAGGAGAAGTTGAAGGCGGCGACCGCGAAGGAGCGCGGGCGAGCGGGTGCGCCGTCGTGCGGCGGGCGCAGTCCGAAGGGGCGCTGGGCGGACTGCGACTGGGGCTCGTTCGTCGTGGCATTGGATCGGCGATCCGCCAGGACTGTCAGTGCCCGCTTGGCGCGACGCTGAAGGGTGGCGTCGGGGGCGGTGGCGAGGGTGCGTAGCAGGGGCTCCGCCTGGTCACCGATGGCGGACAGCACGACGCAGGCAGCGCGTTTGCCCTCCCGGCTCGCAGTCGGCAGCCAGTCGCCGATCTGGTCGACGAGGACAGCGGCGTCGAGCTTGGGCAGGAGGGTCATCGCGCGGCGGCGCAGGCGGCGGTTGGGGGACGTGAGCGGTCCCAGCAGCGCGGCGACGACGGCGTCCGCGGGGGCGAACTGGAGTGCGATGCGCGCTTCGCCGCGGGGGAAGGGGTGGTTGTGGTTGAGCGCGACGTCGAGGCAGCGGTCCATCCAACCGGCGGTCTGGCTCGCGGCGGCCTGCCGCAGATCGAGACCAAGCCGGTAGGCAGCTTCATCGGTGAGGCTGAGAGGCGGAATCCCGTCGAGGTCGGGTTCTGTCATGCGTCCATGATGGCTACGGGCCGCGGGGCACGCCAGCCGAGCACGGTGCCGGGGTGGCCGTTAACCGGCCAGATGCTGCTCCACGATCTGACGCGAGTAGAAGGATTCGCCGTTGTGCTGCTGGGCCTCGTCGGAGGCCATGAGCCAGACAGCGGCGCGGCCCATGACGTCGTTCTCCTCGATGTTGGTCTCCGCCGTGGGCAGGCCGTGGTAGGTCGCGCCGGGCGAGAGCACCATGCCTTGGGGTTTGAGGCCGAAGAAGCGCAGGCCCTGGTCCCCGGCCTCCGCCGCCAGCCCTTCCATCATCTTCTCGATGCTGACCTTGCTCATGGCATAGATCAGGTTGTTGCCGCTGGGGTTGTCAGCGGCACCGGAGGAGATGGTGATCACCGTGCCGGAGCCCCGTTCCAGCATGTGGGGCAGGGCCTGCTGCGTGAGCAGATAGGGGCCGCGCACGTTGATGCGATGCAGGAGGTCGAGGCGCTTGACGGCGGTCTTGAGGAAGGGACCCGGGAAGATCAGGGCGGCGTTGTTGATCAGCGCGTCGATCTGACCGAAGCGATCGATGGTGGAAGCGATGCAGGCCTCGATGTCCTCGTCGCTGGTGACGTCGAGTTTGACGGGCATGGCCTCGACCCCGAGCGCCTGGAGTTCCTTGGCGACGGTGTGGATCGTGCCGGGCAGCTTGGGGTCGGTGACCTCCTCGGAGCGAGCCGCGACGACGATGTTGCAGCCCTCTTTGGCCAGTTCGAGCGCCATGAAGTGGCCGATCCCGCGCGAGCTTCCGGTCACGATCGCGACTTGGCCGTCGAGTTGTCCCATGCGCTCCCTGCTTTCCGCCCGGACGCTCTGTGTCCCGAGGCTGGCGGAGTGTCCGGCCCCGAGACAGGACTGTCAAACCGGTCGTCGATCTCCCCGACAGCCCAGGCGGCGAGTCAGCAGCAAGCACGGTGGCTGGCTCCTGGCACCAGAGGCCAATTAGGATTCGGGCATGGCCGTAGAGCGCTCAATGTTCATCGACGCCCATCCCGACGACGCCTACGACGCGGCACGGGAGTTTCTCTCGGCGCAGGTCGAGGACGGCGCGTTCGCCGTCTACGAGGACGTGCCCGGCGAACGCTGGGGGATTAAGTGGCGTGGGCTATTGGCTTCGTCGCGCTACCTCTTCGAGTTCCGCGACGAGGGAAGCGGGACGACGGTCGATGCGAAGCTGTGGCTGAGCGGGCTGATGGGTCCCGTGCACAGCCTGGTGCGGCGGCGCGGCAACCGCAGCCACATCGATGGCATCCTTCGGGGCGTGAAGGACTTGGCAGAGTCGGCGGAGTTCCAGGAGCTGGCTGAGGACGAGGACGACGACGAGCCCGACCTCGAGGGAGCCCCCGAGACCGATCCCGACGCCGATGCCTAGGAGCTGTGCCTAGCGCCGCGCATACATCGGAGCGGACGTACGTCCTGACGGTGTCGTTCGTGCACGCCCTGGTACATGTCACCGAGCTGACGTTCGCCGGCGTCGTCGCGGATCGCTGGGGGACAAACGCGATCTTCTCGATGCTGGCGATCGTCGGGCTCGTGGGGACGGTGCTGGCACTCGCGCTGGTGGGCATAACGCGGCGGCGGCGCGTGGCCTCGACGGCAGGCGGCGAACCTGGGGGCGGTTGATCGATTGCCTTGCGTGGGCAGAGCCCGCGCACGATGATGCGTCGAGCGACTGAGCCGGGAGCGCCGTGGGGGCACGGGCGCGCGCAGATCAGCAGTATTGAAGGAGATCGCAATGGCCTTCCGGACCCCTGAGCAGTACCTGGAATCGATCCGCGACGGCCGCAAGGTCTATCTCGACGGCGACCTGGTGGAAGACGTCACGACCGATGCGCGCACCCGCGATGCGGCGCAGTCGGCGGCGGACGAGTTCACTCGCTACCACGATCCAAAGATCCGAGACATTTTCGTCATGACCGACCCCGATACGGGCCAAGAGGTCGATCGGTTCATGGCCATGCCGCGCAGCACGGAAGACCTGAAGGCGCGCGCCCGCGCGATCGACTACGCGCAGGAGACGGGCCTGGGGAAGCTGGGGTTTCTCTCGGACGCGATGCTGGCGATGCGCTGGGTCGCGCCGGAATTGGGCAAGACCAACCCGGATTACGAGACGGCGATCGAGACGCAGTTCAAGCGCATGCGCGACAACAACCTGCTGGTCTGCATCGCGATGTCGGACACGAAGGGCGACCGCTCCAAGCACCCCGGCGAGCAGGACGACCCCGATCTGTACGTGCGCAAGGTGGATGAGACGCCGGACGGGATCGTGCTGCGGGGGATGAAGGCGCACATCACGGCGGCGCATCTGGTGAACGAGATGGTCGTGATGCCGACCAAGCGGATGCGGGACGATGAGCCGGAATACTCCGTCTGCGCGCTGGTCAGCCCCGATATGGAAGGCGTGAAGATCCTCGCGCGCTACGACAAGCCCAAGAACCAATACGACTACCCGCTCTCCTATGAGGGCGGCGCGGCGGAGTCGTTCGTTTGGCTGGACGACGTTTTCGTCCCGCGTGACCGCATCTTCCAGAACGGCGAGAACCACCTCTCTGGACCGATCGCGTACGCCCTGGGGCTGTGGCAGCGCTTCTCGGCCATGTGTTACAAGCGCCACACGATCCGGATGCTGGCGGGTAGCGCCAGCCTGATGGCGAAGTACAACGGCATCGAGAAGGCCGGTCACATCCAGGACAAGCTGTTCGAGATCGCGATGCTGGCAGACAGCCTGGAAGCGTTCATCGACGCGGCAGCGGAGACCGCCAGCCATCGTGACGGCGTAGCGGTGCCGAACGAGTCGATCACCAACATCGGCAAGTACATGTTCGCCAGCAGGTACCACGAGCTGGTCAAGCACGTGCAGGACATCTCCGGCGGCATCCTGGTGACGGCTCCCTGGGAGCGCGACTACCTCAACGAGGATCTGCACGGCGCGTTCACGAAGTACCTCAGCGGCGGGGACAAATCCTCGGCCGAGCAACGGCTGCGGCTGCTGAACTTCATCCGCGACCTGACGGCCGACGAGTACGGCGGTAAGCAGATGGTGACGACGCTGCACGCCGAGGGGTCGCTTGCGGCGCAGAAGATGATGACCCTGCGCAGCTACGACTTCCTCTCAGCAGAGGACATGGTCAAGACGATCGCGGGGATCGAGGACTAGCGCGCCTGAGGGGCGTCCGAGGGAAGGCCGGGACTTTGTCGAGTCAGTCGGAGGCCCCAGACAGGGGCGTCTCTCCCAGCCTCCCTGCCGAGGTGGCCGAGCTACTCAACGAGGCGGAAGCGTCGCCTTGGGAGACGGTAAAGACTCGTCTCAGCGCCTCTCGCGCCGGATGGCAGACAGCATGGTCGGCGATCACGGCGGAGCAGGCCGACGCGCTGCACGACGGTGAATGGTCGGCGCGGGAGGTCGGGAGCCACGTCGCGGCGTCGATTCAGCGGGTGACCGACGTGCTGGCCCAGCTCGCGGTGGCCGGGGAGGCACCGCAGTCGCGGGAGCGGACGCTGCCGGGCGAGCCCGATCATGCCCGCGTCGACGCCGCGCTGACGCGAGCATGGGAACACATCGACATGGCCAGCGTGACGGCCGGCAAGATCTCAGACCCCGGCGCGGTGATCGAGTCGCGGCTCGGGCGGCTGACCATGAAGCAGCTCGTGACGTACACCGCGGCGCACGTCGAACAACACGCCGAACAGTTACAGCAGATGCAGGCACCGGCGTCGGAAGGGGGCAGCGATGGCTGACGAACCCGCACCGAGCTTTAAGCAACAGGTACAAGATGCAGCGGCGCAGTCGTCGTGGGCGGAGTTGCTGAGCGGCGCAGAGACGATGCGCGATGGGTGGGCCGAGGTGATAGACGGGCTGAGTGCGGACGATTCGCCAAGCGGACCGCAGGACGGTCCCTGGTCGCCATGGCACCTGCTGAACCACGTCGGTGCGTGGCTGGAGGGCGCCACCAACGCGCTCGACCGCGCGACACAGGGGGAGTCGACGGACCTCGGTTCCGACCAAGCCTTCTACGGCGATTCGCCGTCGTTCGAGGAGGCACGGGACCGCGTCGCCCGCTACGTGGATACATTCGTGGCACAGATAGAGGCCTGCGGAGCCGGCGTGGGGGACGATGTGCGGGTGACGCACCGCCTGCTGGGGGAGATCAACGCGGCGGAGTATGCAGTGCTCGCGACGGGGCACGTAAACGGTCACACGGCACAGATGCGCGAGATGCGAGGGCTCGGCGGCTGAGGTTTTGGGGGCGCGAGTTTGAGCGTTCCGGTCCACGGCACGTAGACAGTGTGTCTGTCGGAACGCTTCGGTCCTAGCGAACTATCGGGGAATCGCGGATAATCGGTCGGGCCGCCATGGTCGCGAGGGGATCGAAGCCGTTTGAGCGTCCGCAGCGAGACGAGCACCGAGAACGCCACCGCTGCGCGGGTCGGATCGAGACGCGCACGCGGCTGGACATCGACCTTCACGTCCCTGGGCGAGCGGGATTACGCCTGGTACTTCGCGGGTAACTTCACCTTCTTCATGGGCATGCAGATGCAGATGATCCTGCGCGGGTATCTCGCGCTGGAGCTGACGAACGTCGCGATCGCGCTGGGCTTGGTGGCGGCCAGCGTCGCGATCCCGATGCTGCTGGTAGCGCCCTTTGGCGGGACGGTGGCGGACCGGGTCAACAAGCGCAAGCTGCTGATCATCTCGCAGACGGGGAGCGCGATCGCGGCGCTGATCATGGCACTGTTGATCCTGAGCGACGCGGTGGAGTTCTGGCACCTGCTGGTGATGTCGCTGGTGACCGGGACGATCATGTCGTTCAACATGCCGGCGCGGCAGGCGATCGTGCCGCAGCTCGTCCCGCAACACAAGCTGATGAACGCCATTTCGCTGCAGCTGGCGGGGATGAATCTGACGCGCATCCTCGCGCCAGCGACGGCCGGTCTGCTGATCGGGCCGCTGGGGGTGGGCACCGTCTATCTGATCACGTTCGTGCTGTTCCTGGTGGCGGTGGCGTCCGAATTTCATCTCCCGGTGCACGGGATGAAGGCGATACGGAAAAAGGCTCCGTTCCGGGAGGACTTCCTGGGCGGGTTCAAGTACATCCGCGATCATCGCATGATCGCGCTGCTGCTCTCGCTGGGGCTGGTGTTCCCGCTGTTCGGATTCCCGTTGCAGCAGATGCTGCCCGTCTTCGCACGGGACATCTTCAATGACGACGGCGGCAGCAAGCTGGGCTTGCTCGCCGCGTCGCAAGGGATCGGCGGGTTGGCGGGCGCGATGATCGCGGCCAATCTGGGGGGCTTCCCGCAGAAGGGCAAGCTGATGCTGGTGGGCGGGCTGTGGATGGGCGGGCTCTTCATCGCGTTCACGCAGATGAGCATGTTCATCCCGGCGCTGTTCATGCTGGCACTGGGCAACGTGGGCGGGATGATCTTCCAGACGACGAACAACACGGTGATCCAATCGAACATCCCCGCCGAGGTCCGAGGCCGGGTGATGTCGGTGATGATGATGTCGTTCGGGCTGATGCCGCTGGGCGTGCTGCCGGTGGCGGCCGCGGCGGATCGTTTCGGGCCGGATGTGGCGGTGGCGGGTTCTTCGACGCTGTTGCTGGTCGCGCTGGTGGCGTTCTTCACGCTCAGTCGACGCCTGCGAACCCTGCGACTCGATCCGCTGCGAGAGGTGGACCTGTCGCCCGCGCAAGCGGCCAAGGCCGTAGCCGAAGGGCGCATCACGCAAGCGGAGGCGGACGAGCGCTCGGGCAAGAGCGACGCTCCGGAGTTCGAATCGGCGAGCGCCGCGGCGAGACCGGCGGAGGGGCGGGTGCCGGACCCAGCCGTGACGGCAGCAAGACCGGCGCCTCAGCACGCAACCGGGTCTCAGCCTGAGACGGTCGTTGAGCGTCAGCCGATGCGCTGGAGTGGCACGGTGACGGTGGGATCCGCGGGACGATGGCGGCGTCCGGCGGTGCTGTCTTCGGCATTCGGGCTGGGGTTGGTGTTGGGATTCGCGGCGAGCGGGGCGGGAGAGTTTCTGCAAGGCATTCGGAGTTGGTTGGCGCGGATCTTCGATTCCGACGCGCGCCGCCGTCGCTAGACCCGTCGCACCGCAGGGACGAACAGCGCCACCAGAATCGCAGCAGCGATCGCGGCGATTCCCATCGCGAGCATGCCCTCGCGCGCGCCCCAGGAATCGGCCAGCGCCCCAGCCACCAGGGCGCCGACGGGGATCAGTCCGCGAGCGAAGTTCATCAGACTCATCGCGCGTCCCGCCATGGCGTCCGGAGCGAGTCCGAGCATGGTGAGGTTGTTGACCGACATGAAGGCCACGTTCGATCCGCCCAAGCCAACCAGGACGAGGGCGATCAGCGGCAGCCAGGGCGAAGCCGCGAGGGCCAAGAGCAGGGCTCCGCTCAAGGCGAGCAAGCTGAGCATGACCAGACCGGGAGCGGGGAGACGTCGGAGGGAGGCCACGGTCAGCGAAGCGAACACCGCGCCAACGCCCGTCGCGGCGGCGAGGTAGCCGACGAAGGCGCGGTCTTTACCCAGCTCGTCGAGGACGAGGATGGGCAAGAAGACCGACTGATAGGGCACGACGAGGATGAAGAGCAGGGAACCAAGTAGCACGATCGCGAGGGGACGTCGCTCCTTGAGGGCCCAGCGGGCGCCTTCCTTGGTGCTCTGCCAGATCGAAGCGCGGGCGGTCTCGATGCCGCGGGCCGGGCGCGTGTCGCTGCGGATTCCGAGCAGCAGCAAGACGGCGACGGCGTAGAGCACCGCCATCAAGGCGTAGATGGTCTCGAAGGAGGTGACGGCGAGCAGGACGCCGCCCATGATACCGCCGACGATGCGCATGCTGTGCTGGGCGGTCTGGCTCATGGCCACGGCGGCGCGGAGCGTTTCGACGGGCACCAGGGCGGGGAGGATCGCTTGTCGCGCGGGTTGGAAGAAGGCAATGGTGACGCCCTGCAGAGAGACCAGCGCGATCACTTGCCAGGCCTCGATCCAACCGCTGAGCAGGAGCGGAACGAGGGCCAGGCTGGCGATGCCGTTGAGGATCTGCGAGGCGACGAGGACGTTGCGTCGCGGGTAGCGATCGACGAGGGATCCCGCAAACAGGCCGAGGAGGAAGTTGGGGGCCATGCGAGCCGCGATTACCGCGCCGACGAGGAAGGCGGAGTCGGTCAGCTCGAAGACGAGAACCGGGCGGGCGACCTGGTCCATCCATTGCGCGGCGGCACGCGCGATCATCGCGGCCCAGAGCACACGGAAGTCGCGATAGCGAAAGGGCGCGAAGGGACCTCGCAGGTCGCGGGAAGGCGGGGGCGCCGGCGATGGAGGTTCGCTCACCTCAGGAGGCGGGGCGCCAGGGGCGGGGGATCGGGGCGGCGTTGGGATCGAGTTACCCGCCCCACACGGCTAAGGCGTCTCCTGTTGCTTGGGGGCAGCGCCGCCGAGCAAGTCGGCCAAGCCTTCGCGGGTGAACTCGTCGGACTTGGCGTAGTTGATGATGACCCGTTCGCGATCCTCGACACGCTGAGCAGCCTCAGCGACCTCCGGCGCGATTTCGTGCGGGATCTTGAGCGCGCCATGTTGGTCGGCGTGCAGAAGGTCGCCGGGATGGATCGTGACGCCGCCGACGGTCACCGGCTCGCCGATCTCGACGAGGTGCACATAGGCATGCGAGACGAGGAGCTCCTTGGCGAGGAACTGGAAGCCGAGCTCACGGACCTCATCCAAATCGCGAACGCCGCCGTCGGTGATGAGGCCGACGGCGCCTAAGGCGTGGTGAATGTTGCCGTTGACCTCGCCCCAGAAGGAGCCGATCGGAGGCTGGTCAAGGTCCTGG
>JAPUIR010000288.1 GCA_027296805.1 Chloroflexota bacterium
GGTCTGGGATCTGTATGCCACGGTCGAGCGAGAGGGGTCGGGCGACGACCGGATCCGAAACGCGCGGCCTAACCGGATCGCCGATCTGTACGACGAGTGCGGGCCCTTTCGCGTGTTGCTGAACGGACGCCGGTCGAGGGAGTGGCGCCGTTCGTTTGGCGACCTGACCGCCGAGATGATCGCGTTGCCCTCGACGAGCCCGCGGCCGCTGCACTGGAACACCGCCACCGATCGGGAGGCCGCGATCGAGGAGTGGCGGCGCGCTCTCGCGGACGTCCCGGGAGATTGAGGTTCAGTCCCCCTCGCGGCGCTGATCGAGGGAACGCATGAGCGCGGTGAGGAGAGCGATGTGCGGCGTGTCGACGCCAAGCGCTCGCGCGCGACGCAGCGGTTCGGCGAACATCTCCTCCACCTCCATGGGGCGGCCTTCGACGAAATCGATCATCGTGCTCGGGCGGTAGGCGCCCATGGCGTCGGTGAGTCCGAACATGCGCTCGATCATGGCGTCACGGTCGATGCGGGCGGTCTGACCATGAGCAGCGAGGTCGGCGTTGCCGGCGTCGACGATCTCATCCATCGTGCGGCGCGCGGCGGCGCGGAGGTCCGGATCGGTCACGACGCGGTCCGTGGTGATGGCGCCCCCCGCCACGCAGAGCCCGTTGAAGGGGATATTCCAGCCCAGCTTCTCCCAGCGGGAGCGCAGCAGCGACGGGGTGCCATCGAAGTCCACGGTCGCGCCGGACCAGAGGTCGAGGGCGCGCTGGACCTCGGCCGGATCGTCGCCCAGGTGGCCGACGGTGACGGCCCCGTAACGGAGATGGCTGACGCAGCCGGGCTTTTCGCGGTTGATGCAGGTGAAGGCGAGCCCGCCGAAGATGCGCTCCTCGCCGAACCAGTCCGCGAAGCGTTCCTCCACGCCGAGCCCGTTCATGAGGCAGAGAATGCGCGTGTCGGGGCCGAGGCAGGGAGCGACCAAGGCGGGCGCGTCGCCGAGTGAGGTGGTCTTGAGCGCGCAGAGGACCCAGTCGACGTGGCCGATCTGGCTGCTGTCATCGTGGACGGAGGGCGAGGGCAGGTCGAAGTCGCCATCGGGGCTGGTGACGCGGAGACCGCTTTGGCGCACGGCGCGGAAGTCGCGGCGCATGAGGAAGCGCACGTCGTGCCCGGCCTGGGCCAGCCGGGCGCCGTAGTAGGAGCCGACGGCTCCCGCCCCGATCACCGCGACGGACTGTGCGGCCATGCTCGCTCCCTCTCTTGGCTCAAACAGCGCGCAGCGACAGCGCCCTATGACGCTTTGCTACGCAGCAAGCGTTGCAGGCTAAACAGGCCGAGGTCGAACCGCGAGTCGCCGTCGAGGGCGAGATCGGCGAGCACCTCGCCGATCACCGTGGAGAACTTGAAGCCATGGCCCGAGCAGGGGCTGGCGAGGACGACTTGGGGATGGCGATGATGGCGGTCGATGAGGAAGTGGCCGTCTGGGGTGCGGGTGTAGAGGCAGGTCTCGGCGCGCAAGAACTCACCCGCCGCGTCGGGCAGGTAGCGGGCGAAGACATCGCGCATCTGGTCGACCAAGTCCTGGCCAACTTCGCGGTCGACGTTGTCGGGATCGGCGTCTTCCAGAGTGTCGTGGAGGCCGGCTTTGACGCCGTCGCCGAAGTCGGGGAAGCCGTAGATTGCCTGCCCGCCCGGGAGGCGCCAGACGAAAATGGGAAAGCGATCCGGGGCGAAATGTTCGGGGTTGCGGGCGGGCTTGTACCAGTGCACGGTCTGCCGGGTTACGCGCAGGGGCAACTCCAGTTTGGCGTGGAAGCTGCCCGTCCAAGCCCCCGCGCTGAGGATGAGGCGATCGGCGAGAAAGGTGCCCTGAGCTGTGGTCACCGCGACGCCGTCCCCGTCGGGACGCCAGCGCTCGACGGGGTGGTCGAAGCGCAAGTCGGCGCCGTGTTGGGCAGCGAGATCGAGATGGGTGGCGACGCAGGCCTCGGGGTCGAGGGCGCCCGCACGCGGCTCCCAGACCGCGACGTGATCCTCGGGCAGCGCATAGCCGGGGGCACGGCCGCGCAGGGCGGCGGCGTCCAGCAGTTCGTGTGGAAGATCGTGCAGCCGCGCACTCTCCAGTGCCCCCAAGACGACATCGCTGTCCGGCGCACCGATCATCAGGCCGCCGGTCTGGGTGAGCAGCGTCTTGCCCGACTCCGCCTCCAGTTCGGCCCAGAGGTCATAGGCGCGCTGGACGAGGGGCACGTAGCTGGGGTCTTCCATGTAGGCCTCACGGATGATGCGCGTGCCGCCATGCGAGGAACCGAGGGTGTGGGGCGGGTGGAAGCGGTCGAAACCCAGCACACGACGGCCGCGCTTGGCGAGGTGATAGGCGGCCGCGCTGCCCATTGCGCCCAAGCCCACGATGATGACGTCAGCGCGATCGGCCACGGAAACCCCTCCCTGAGGCAGAGATTAGACTAGGCCACGCCGCCGGAGGCGCCAGGGACAGCGTTGTTCCGCTGAAGGAGTTCGTATGGTCTGGGAATCCGAGATCGAGGAATTGCAGCGCCGACGTGAGCTCGCCGCCCGCGGCGGGACGCCGGACCGCATCGAGCGCCAACACGGCCAGGGCCGCTTGGTGGTTCGGGA
>JAPUIR010000289.1 GCA_027296805.1 Chloroflexota bacterium
TGGTGGACCCGTACGCTGCCGATCGGCTCCTGCAGCAACGTGGACACGTTGAAGATTACCCCGGCTTTCGCGTTCCGTCGGGCATCCGCCTCCTGTCCGACCGCCTGCCGGACCTCTTTGGCTTTCATCGGACGACGCGTCATGCGTCCATCGTATCAACGTAACCGCTGCCGCACGGCGCGCCACACTTGCCGCCCTGGAACACCGGTTCGTAGACTCGGGAGTACCTAATCGAAGCGGAGAACACTGTGATTGCCCTCGGCGATCTCGTCGAACTGAATGAGGCAGACCTCCGGCTCGATCGGGTCAAGCACCTGATCGACGACATCGACGACGAGTTGGGCGACGCCCCCTGGCTCGAGGCGCTCCAAACCGAGATCGAAGAGCAGAAAACGTTGGTCGACGAGATCGCAACGCGACGCGCCAGCGCCGAATCGGACCTCGACGATCGCCGCCAGAAAATCGAGACCGAAGACGGCAAGCTCTACGACGGGTCTATCACCGAATCCCGCGAACTGCGCAACCAGCAAGAGGCTGTCTATGCCCTGCGGCGTGGGGTCAAGGAAGCGGAGGAGCCCGCCCTTGCGTTGATGGAGGCGGAGGAGCTCCAGCGCGAAGCGTCCACCTACCTCACCACCCTTCTCACCGAGGCGCAGAAATCCTGGGACACCGCACAGGCCGCCCTTAAGAGCGACCGCGCAACCCTCGCAAAAGAAGCCGCCAGCCTTGAGACCGACGTCACCACCTGGCGCGGCGAGATCGCCGCGGCCGACCTCGCCATCTACGACAAGCAACGTCTCACGCGGCCCCTGGCCATCGCCGCCGTCGCGGGCGGTGTCTGTGGCGCTTGCCGCCTTGCCCTCCCCACCACCATTCTCACGCGGGCCCGGCGGGTGACCGAGCCCGTGTTTTGCCCCACCTGTGCGTGCATCGTGTACGTCCCGTAGGGGTCCATCCGACGGCAGGAACGTCATGCGGGCCATCGGCTACTTCAGTGAACGAGCACTCCAAGGGGAAGAGACCGCGCCCGCTTCCCTCTCAGAACAAAACGATCGTTTCCTGCGCTACTGCGAAGATCAGGGCTACGAGCCTGCCGCCGCCTTCCTTGACCCCGCGGGCGCCTCGGACCGGCCAGGCTTCCAGCAACTACTCCACTTCCTGGACGAGCCCGAGAAGGGCTTCGTCACCGTCGTCGTCAGCTCCCTCCACCATCTCGGCCCCACCCGCCTCGCCGCTGCCCGCAGCTACTTCCAGCTCACCACCAAGGCGGCCCAGGTCGTCTCCCTTGACGAGGGCGCCCTGGACGACGCTCACGTCCTCCAGCTTTGGAGCGAGAGCAGCAACGAAGGCGGCCTTGGCGAAAAAGTCCGCGACGCTATGCGCCGTCGTGCCGTCCAGGGCCGCGTCCTGGGACGCCCGCCCTACGGCTACGCCGTCGGCTCGGATCGACGGCTGGAGGTCGTGGAGCACGAAGCGGAAGTCGTCCGCCACATCTTCGGCCTCTCCTTGGACGGCCTGGGCATCCGACGGATCGCCAAGCAGCTCAACGCGGAGGGCTACCGCACGCGCCGCAGCGGTCGCTGGAGCATGGTCACCATCCGCGATCTGCTCCGCAATCGCGTCTATCTCGGCACCTATTCCCGCTTCGGCGTCAAGGTGCCCGGCAACCACCCGGCCCTCGTTCGCGAGGCCGACTTTCGCGCGGTCCAGGAGGCCACGGAACGCCGCCGCACCAACGCGTCCGCCCAAGAGCCCGCCAAGCCCAGCCAGTTCCTCCTTTCGGGCTTGGTGTACTGCAGCGACACCAACTCCAAGATGATCGGCGTGACCCGGCGTCAGCGCTGGACGCGCCGCGACGGCGAGGTCGCCCACAAGACCTATCGCTACTACCAGAGCGAAGCCCGCACCAATCAGTCCGTCGGCGACTATCACACCCGGCGCGCGGCGGATCTGGAGGCCGACGTCCTCCGCCACCTCACCGGAGAGGCCCCCGGCGCCGTGAGCCACTCCGTCCTCAATGCCGGCGACGCCATCGCCGTCGAAGCCGAAATCAAGGCCGTCCAAGCCCGCGTGCAAAGCCGCACGCGCGCCATCGAACGACGTCTCCAAACCCACCTCGACCGCGCCGCCGCAGGTGGACTGCCGCCCGACGAGGTCCGCCGCGTCGCCACCAACCTCGTCCAGGAGTACCAGCAAGCCCAAGACGAATTCGCCGCCCTGCAACGACGGCGGGACGCCCAAACCTCTGAGCGCGAACGCCGCGACTACCACGATCAGCAGTTGCAACGCATCCGCACCGACTGGGCCTCGCTCCCCTTCGAGCAGCGCCAGGCGCTCCTACGCGATGTCGTGGAGCGTGTGGTGGTGGACGGTGACGACGTCCGCACCGTGCTGCGCGCCTAGATGCCCGACGACCTCCACCCGCCACTCCGCCTCGTGGCCTTCGCCGACGGCGCCTCGCGCGGCAACCCCGGTCCCGCCTCCTACGGGGCCGTCGTCTACGACGATCAGGGCGGGGAGCTACGGGGGTTGGGTGCCACCATCGGGCGTGGGACCAACAACGTCGCCGAATACCGGGGCGCGATCGCGGCCGTCGAAGCAGCCATCGAACTCGGCGCCACCGAACTCGAACTCAACATGGATTCACAGCTCATCGTGCGCCAGATCGAAGGCCGCTACCGGGTCCGCAACGCCGCCCTGCGGCCCCTCTTCCTCCGGCTCCAAGACCTCCTCAACCGACTCGATGCCTTCAAGATTCAACACGTCCCCCGCGAACAAAACACCCGCGCCGATGCGCTCGCCAACGCCGCCCTGGACGGTCGCCTCGATGACGTTCAGCGAAGCCGCGGGTAGTACGATGCGTAGGCAGTGAGACGGTCGGGCGGTCGCGGCGCGTTTCGGCGCGCTGAGGAAAGTCCGAACTCCGTGGGACAGGGCGCTGGGGAAATCCCAGGAGGGGGCGACCTTTCGGATAGCGCCACAGAAACATACCGCCGCGCCGATCCTCGGACCGGCGCGGTAAGGGTGAAATGGTGCGGTAAGAGCGCACCAGCGGCTGGGCGACCACGCCGGCTGGGCAAGCCCCGCCTGGAGCAAGGCCAAATAGGAGGGCATATGGCGCGTCCCACGCCGCCCTCGGGTAGGTCGCATAGATAGATGGCCGCCGCCCGTCGCGAGACGGGTACAGAATTCGGCTTATAGACCGTCTGATTGCGCAACATGGGGGCGGCCGCGAGGCCGCCCCCGCTCAACTGGAGTGCCGTTCATGGTCGAGCGCAATCTCACTGCCCTGCTTCGCGCCACCCAGGTCGACGCCCAGCACGGCACCCTCCCCCAGGCGCCCCTCACCGCCCTGCGCCAGGACTCCCGCGACATCCAGCCCGGCGACTGCTTCGTGGCGGTCCCCGGCTTCACCGTCGACGGTCACAGCTTCCTCGATCAGGCGGTCGGCGCTGGGGCGGTTGCGCTGGTAGTCCAGGCTGACCACGCCCCGACCTGGAACGCTCACCAGGCTGCGGAAGTGCCACTCATTGTCGTGCCCGACACCCGAATCGCACTCGCCGACCTGGCCGCCGCCTTCCACGATTTTCCGGCCCGCAAGCTCACCGTGATCGGCGTCACCGGCACCGACGGCAAGACCACCACCACCTATCTCCTTCAGTCGATCTTGGAGGCTGCCGGCCGGCCCTGCGGCCTGATCGGCGGCGTCGAGTTCAAGGTTGGCGACGACTGGCGCATGAACACCCTCACCCAGACCAGCCCCGAGGCCGATCGTATCCAGGGCCTGCTCGCTGAGATGGTGGAGGCCGGGCAGACCCACGTCGTCATGGAGGCCACCTCCCACGGCCTGGCGCTCCACCGCCACGATCACTGCGAGTTCGACATCGCCGTCTTCACCGGCCTCTCCGACGACCACCTCGACTTCCACAGCGACCGGGAGTCGTATTTGGATGCCAAGCTCAACCTCTTCCGCGCCCTCGACAGTGCGTCGGACAAGGGCGTCGCCAAGACGGGCGTCGCACCGCAGAACGACCCTCATCTCGACGCGATCCACGGCGCGACCTCC
>JAPUIR010000029.1 GCA_027296805.1 Chloroflexota bacterium
TGCTCCCGTCGCCGAGGGATTCGCTTGGGTTGGTAAGTTCGCTTGGGCATCCTGTGACTCGGGTCTGTCCGCCTTGGGGGGGTGAAAGTGCTGTCAAGTATATCGAACGCCCCGCGACGGGCAATCGCCCGAGGCCCCCACGCGCCCTCGGACGAGCCGCAGTTTACGAGACCACGACGGTCAGCAGTGTGGGCGCGGGCGCATCCCGATAAATGAATTGGTACCAGGCGTAGTTCTCCAGCACGAGACTCACGTAGGATCGAGTCTCTGAGAACGTGATCTGCTCGAAGAAGAGATCCGGATCGATGCCGTAGTCCCCGCCGGACCAACGGTCCGCGTTCCCGGGACCGCCGTTGTACGCCGCCAGCGCAAGCCAGGCCGCGCCCTCGAACTGCACCAGTTGCTGCCCCAGATAGTAGGCGCCGTAGCTGATCGACCGCTCCGGCCGGAAGAGCAGGTCGATCTGGAAGCTGTCGTCGTCCAGCGCGCCCGCGATCGCGTCCGCCGTCGGGGGGATGACCTGGGTCAACCCCAGGGCTCCCGCGGACGACCCCGCTCCCGGGTCGAAGCGGCTCTCCTGCCGGATCACGGCGTAGAGCAGGAGCTCGTCGACGCCCGCGCCCCGCGCCTCCGCGCTGGCGAGCGCCGGCCAGCCTCGGGGATAGGCCCAGCGCAAGATCTCCAGGGGCGCCTGGGCGCGCTCCTCCGCGCCGAATCCCGCCAGCAGCCACTCGCCCGCCCCCAGGGCGCGCCGCACCTGCCCCATCTCCGTCAATCGCTGCCCCATGCGGTACAGGGTCCAAGGATCGCCCGCTGCCGAGGCCAGCAAGTCGGCGAATCGCGCCGACGCCTCGCGTTCGAATCCGGCCCGCTCCAACTCCACTGCGCCCAACCAGAGCGGGTCAGTGGCCAGGATCAGCGCTCGCGGACTCTCCGGCCCGGCTTGCTCCTCCAGCCACGCTTCACTTGCGCCCGCCGAAGGCGACGAGGCTGGCAGTGCCGCCAGAGTGAGACGGGGCTCACGGAGCCCGTCGCTGAGGTTGGCGTCCGCCCGCAACCCCGCATACGACGTGGGATCCAGCGTGAGCGCCTCCAGATACGCCTCGGCGGCGGCCTCCGCGTCGCCCGCCGCGGAGCGCGCCTTGCCCGCCCAGAGCCAGGCACGCTGACGGGTCTCCCGGTCCGCCTCGGAAGACGCGATCGCCAGAAGACGCGTCGTCGCCATCTGGATATCGCCGCTCTGCAAGGGCAGCAGCCCTGCAAGGATGCCTGAACGCGAGGCGAACTCTGAGCGCGGGTACTCCGTGGCGAGACGATCGTAGGTCGCCGCCGCCAAGCCATGCTGGCCCGCTTGCAGCAGCAGCCCGGCCGTCCACCAGAGGGCGTTGTCCGCGAGGTTGCCCTGCGGGTCGAGGGCGGCCGAGCGCAGGTAGTTGACGATCGCGGGGGTGCGCCGCCCCAGATCCTCGTCGATGGCCGCCAAGTAGTAGCGCGCGAACGCCTCGTCCGCGAGTTGCGGCCCGCCGCGCAGGCCTTCCGCGAAGGTTGCGCGTGCCGACTCGAGGTCGAACTGCCGGTAGAGGAGCAATCCGGCGATATTGGGCGGAACGATGGCTCCTATGTCCTGTAAGGAGGCGTACGCGTCCGAGGATCGCCCATGAGACGGAAAGTCTTCCACGAGCTCCATCCACGCGTCGCTCGCGGCCTGGAGATCGCCCTGGGCGGCGCGCACCTGCCCCAACCGCAGCAGCGCGAACGTATCGTCGCCAACCCAGGGTGAGACCGCCAGGAGCTGCGCGTAGCGCTCAGCCGCTGCCTCGTGTTCCCCCCGGTTCTCGTGCAACAGCCCCAATAGCAGCAGCGCCGCCTCGACGTCCCAGGCGGGCGCGGTCGGATCGTCGATCACTGCGGTGTAAGCGGCGATCGCTCCCTCGCCGTCATCGAGTTCAGCCAACAGACGCGCCTGAACGACTCGGACCGATGACGCGCCCGGACCGCCGCCGTCGATATACGCATCGAACGCGGCAAGTGCAGCCTCGGGCTCTTGCAGGGCCGCGAGCGTTCGCCCAAGCAGCAGCGTCCAGACGGGGCTGTCCTCCGCGCTCAGCGTCCCCGTGGGGACCGCCCGCAGCGTCGATTGCGCCTCCTGGGGCCTCTCGAGCTTCAACAGCAGACGCGCGTGCTCCAGTCGCAACCGGTTGGCGCTGGCGGTATCCAGGTCTACCCGCCCCAGGATCAGGTCGCGCAGGTCCGCCGCATCCTCCCAGAAGCCGTTGCGCTCGAGTTCGGTCGCGTCCGCGATCAGGATGCGCGCATCGGCATCGGGGTCGGCGATGGCGGTGCCTACGGGTACGCGATCTCTGACCGGCTCCGGCGCGACCGCCTCGCCTTCTTCGGTTGCGACCGCCACTTCGGAGGGAACCGAATCGGACGCGGGGTCGTCAGTGTCGCTGCAGGCGGCGGCGACCACAGCCAGGACGATGGCTAGAGACACCAACGCCGGGGCGATCAGTCGACCGCGCGCGGAGATTCGCTTTGACCGCAAAAATCGAAGGATGGTAAGGTGCGCGTTGTGCCGTGGCGGGCGCTCTTGAGGCTGAGGAGCCACGTGCATCGTCCCTGCCCCGGAAGACCGATGAGGCCTTCTTCGCACACCCTGTACCGTCCCCGCTCCCACGATAATTACGCAGTGATCGCATGTCCATGACCGCCCCCTACCAAGGCTGGGTCGAGATTGACCTGGACGCGCTCGATCACAACCTGCGCGTCCTGCAAGGCAAGGCCGGTCCCGCCTCGATCGCGGCCGTCGTCAAGGCAAACGCTTACGGGCATGGCGCCCTGGCGATCGCGCGGGCGGCACTGCGCGCTGGCGCGCAACGCGTCTGCACCTACAACTTGGACGAGGCCTCCGAGCTCCGTTCGCTCGGCTTCAGTGGCCCCATCCTGGTGCTCGGATCGATCTTCCCCTCCGACGCGGCCCGCGCCGTGGAATTGGACGTGGCGCTCACGATCTCCGAACCACCCAGCGCCGACGCCGTCGCCCGCGAGGCCCTCCGCCGCCACACCACAACAGCGGTGCACGTCAAAGTTGAGGCCGGCCTCAACCGGCTCGGCCTCCCCGCCGCCGACGCCCTCCGCTTCGTCGAGCAAGTGCGCGCGACGCCCGGGCTGGAGCTGGAAGGCTTCTATACGCACTTTCCCTCCGCCGATGGGCCGATCCCCCAGTCGGACCCGGCCGACACAGAGATCCGCTTCGACCGCTTCCTCTCCCTCGCGCGACAGGTCAACGCTCCGATTCAGCACGCGGCGAACACCGCCGCCCTGTTGCGATTCCCACACATGGCTCTGGACATGGTCCGCGTCGGCATCGGCCTCTACGGGCTT